>JAUPMA010000250.1 GCA_030836935.1 Pseudomonadota bacterium
ATGGATGCATACGCCATGTGGTATTGCGCCTGTTTGCTGGCCGGATTTTCATACAACGCCAGCAAACCATCACGCACTGCACGCAGCCCGCTGATACACAGCGCATCCGTGAATGGATTGGCCCGCGTGGAAACGCAGGATTCGATTAGTTGCGTCAGCGCATCCATGCCATTGGCGGCAATAACATCCGCCGGACAACTCGCCAGCAATGACGGATCAATGATGGCGTGCTCTGCCACCAGCCTGTCGTGACGAAATGATTTCTTGAATCCATTTTTTCCTTGCACACTGAGCACGGCATTTTTTGTCGCTTCACTGCCTGTGCCGGCTGTTGTTGGTACAGCAATGAAAGGTACGGCCGGCCCGTTGTATGGCAACTCGGGGCCAACGCCTTCAAGATAATCCATCACCGAATTCCTGATGCGCAATAATCCGGCAATGGCCTTGGCTGCATCCAGCGCACTGCCACCACCTATGCCCAGCACTACATCAAGGTTTTCATTCGCAAATTGTTTAACAGCCGCATCAACCAGCTGTGGTGATGGCTCACCCGGAACCTTGCACAATCTGAATTCAATACCGTGGCTGTCAAAATCCTGTTTCAGCTTTAGAAAATTCCCTGAATACTGAAATGAGTTGCTTCCGGTAACAAGCAGGACCTTGCGGCCATATTGCAGACAGATTTCTGCTGTTCTGGAAAAAACTCCGTGACCAAATTCAATACGCGGCAGGCGGGCTATGGAAAACGCATTCATGTCAAATACCTATTCCGGAAACAATCCGTTATAGGTGGTCCCCTTGCGCAGGGTTGCCATCCAGTCGGAAACAGTGGCACGCCATTGCAGATAATGTTCTGTCTTTTTGTGCGCTGCTGCCGCTTCCGCACTGGCAAAGGCTTCATACAAAACAAATCGCGTTGCCTCATCAGTCATTTGCAGTACATCAAACCGCCGATTACCCTTCTCCTTGACTGATGCCAGATGATTTATCCGTGTCGCCTCAATAAAATTACTGACATATTCCTTCTTAACATGAACCTCGACAATGGTAACGTACATAAATTGCTCCAGATTTTTTACTGTTACGGAATTAAACCAGGTTATAGACTTTACTCCACTGTGATTACCCAGGCCAGACCATGCAGCAATACAAATTGATACTTTATCCGGCGTTAGCGGACAACTTGCAGATGGAAGTCATTATCACGGCTCTGATGAATTGCGGCCTGATTTCCGGCAAATCAATTCATGACAAATATCTGGCCGGCGATTCATTTCTCAATTTGCTGACATTTCTCGGCTGTTCTCCGGATGTTTGTCTGACGCCGCAAGATGACGACAAGTTCTGTCACATCATTATCCGGCCGCCACAATCCACCATTCGCTGCCTTGGCCACACGGCGACAGCCGTGGCCCGCTGTCCGCACTGCAAGAATAAAATACCGCACTGGCGGCAAACGAAAGACTGGGAATCAGGCGAGACGTTTTGCAGCTGTCATCACTGCCATGCAGAAACTGCCATGCAGGATATGATATGGAAACAGGAATGCGCTTATGGTTGCATGGCAGTTGAAATCATCAACATCCATCCGTTTGAAGCTGTACCCGCTGAAAATCTGTTGCAGGTTTTGCAGGATGCAACCGGCGTTGAGTGGAATTATTCGTATGCTTTCGATAAGTGGCAAGTACCAAGATACAAGTAGCAAGTAAAAGCGATTGCCTACCCCTTGCTACTTGCACCTTGACACTTAGCAGCTTGTTGAAAAACTATCTGCGTTGCCGCTGCGGCGTTAAAAACTGGCTCAAAATGCTCATTTACTCTGTGTAAACTCCGCTTTCTCGCCCGTTTTTGCCTTGCATCGGCGGTCTCGAAAACGTTTTTCAACAAGCTGTTAGCCACGATAAATTCGCAGAAAACGATCCATGCGTTCAAACACGGCTTCCAGTTCGTCCTTGCGTGGCAGGAACACGACACGCAGATGATCGGGCTTCGGCCAGTTAAATGCCGTGCCCTGCACGACCAGCACCTTTTCCTGGCGCAACAAATCAAGAACGAATTTTTCATCGTCTTCGATTGGATAAATAGCGGGATCAAGACGCGGAAACAGATACAGGGCACCACTGGGCTTGACACAGGAAACACCCGGCAACTGATTGAGCATTTTCCACGCATATTCGCGTTGCTCATATAACCGGCCACCGGGACGAATCAGATCCTGGATGCTCTGGTAACCACCCAGCGCGGTTTGTATGGCATGTTGCCCGGGCACGTTTGAACACAGACGCATGGAGGCCAGCAATACCAGGCCCTCGATGTAATCGGTAGCCATGTGCTTGGCGCCGCTGATCACCATCCAGCCGGAACGGAATCCGGCTACGCGATAGGTTTTGGACAAGCCATTAAAGGTAATAAACAGCACGTCATTGGCCAGCGCAGCCATGGATTCATGCTCGGCACCGTCATAAAGAATCTTGTCGTAAATTTCGTCCGAAAAAATCATCAGCTTGTGCTTGCGCGCCAGGGCAATGATTTGCATCAGCGTTTCCTTGCTGTACAGCGCACCGGTCGGATTATTCGGATTGATGACAACAATGCCGCGAGTGTTTGGCGTGATTTTGCTGGCCATGTCCTTGATATCCGGCTGCCAGCCATTGGTTTCATCACACAGATAATGCACCGGCTTGCCGCCCGCCAGAGAAACCGCCGCCGTCCACAACGGATAATCCGGTGCCGGAATCAGCATCTCGTCGCCGTTATTCAGCAACGCCTGCATTGCCATCACAATCAGTTCGCTGACACCATTGCCGAGAAAAATATCGTCGATTTCAACATTGGCAATATTTTTTTGCTGGCAATATTGCATCACCGCCTTGCGTGCGTAATACAAACCCTTGGAGTCGCTGTAACCCTGGCAATCAACCAGATTGTGCATTACATCCTGAATGATTTCGTCGGGCGCCAGCAGGCCAAACGGCGCCGGGTTGCCAATGTTGAGCTTGATAATGCGAAAGCCTTCATCTTCCATGCGCCGCGCTTCCTGCATCACCGGGCCGCGAATGTCATAACACACCTGATCAAGCTTGATGGATTTTCTGATTTCACTCATAAATTTGCCGCTACACCCATAAATTGAATACGCCTAGTTTATGTTATGTTTTTAGCCTTGCACATAGACCTATAATGCGGCGCAAGATTATTTTTCGGAACCACCATGCACATTGTTGTGATTGACAGCGGCCATCTCGCCGGCGAAGCCGACTTCCCCATGCCTGACATGGATAAATGCGGCTGGCAGCAATTTGTGCAGCTGGCAGATACCGAAGTAGCCGAGCGTTGCTGGCGCTCCGATGTGATCGTCAGCGTGGCGACACCGGTTACCCGTCCGGTGATCGACAGGGCATTCAAACTCCGGCTCATCATTGCAGCCGGTGACAACACAAATCATATTGATCTGGCCGCCGCCCGCGAACGCGGCATTACAGTGTGCAACGCGCCGGGACTGAATCCGGCCAATGCAGCGCATAGTCAGGCCATTTGCAACCAGGTCATAAACAACGTCAATGCATGGCTAAAAAATCAACCTGTTAATCTGGTCACATAAGAGCCGGAGCAACTTTCATCCGGCTTGCAGCACCTGGCCATACCCGTACAATGCGCGCCTGGATCAACTCCCC
>JAUPMA010000251.1 GCA_030836935.1 Pseudomonadota bacterium
AATGCCCTGTTCTGGCGGTGGGTAATACCAGCAGTTTGTCACGATATTGCGCGTCAAAATGATATTCAACACCGGCATCAGGCCGGCCGAGGATTAGCCAGTCATTTTCCTGGCTGGCAAGAAATTGCAACATCATTTTATTTTTTGACTCAATAGTAACCGGTTTTGCGTCCGTGCGCTCCATGTAAGCGTGTGCGCCAAATGCAATGGCATCACGCCAGTTTTCGAGCAATTGCTGTGCTGTGTCGGCAGCAATGATATTGCCATTGGCATCGTGCCAGTTATTCCCGGCATCTTTCTGCAATGTCAAATCAGGCAGAATAATTTTTTCAATAAGAGCCGGTTCTGGAAGAGGTGACAAATTGATCAGGCTGGCAGCTTCGGCGCTGATTAATGGATAAAGTCTGTCATCCAGCAGGTAAATCCGGTTTGCGTGCAGCACATAACGCTGGTTGCTAACCGGGCTGGATTTGCCGAAACGTATTTCCTGATCATTAAACAAAATGCGGGCACGTGGCGGATTCAGATCAAATTGCGCAAGGTCCAGCTCTTCGGCTGCGTAGGACTGGCTGACTGGCGTTTGTAATAAACCTAACAGGCTTTGTACACGAAATTCGTGTGCGGGCAGAGCATAGGGCTTTTCCATGTTCCAGTGACCGGCTTGCCGGGTTAGTACAATTTCACCTTGCTCACGTGGAATCACAATGCGGTTGACTTGTGTTGCATCCAGTGAGGACAAATAATGAATTTCTGTTTTGTCCTGATGAACAAACCAGACGGTGGCGGATAAACCGGTGACAGCCAGCAACAAAAGAATATTGAGCAGGTTGCGTGATTGCATCAGCGTGCGCGCCGTTTATACCAGATATAAAAACCAGTGCCAGCCAGTGCCAGTGGCAACACAATTAAAAAACCGAAGCCGATAATAATGAGTTCAACCTGATTCAGTTGCAAGTCAAGATCAGGCGCGGCTTTAGGCGAAATGTTGATCAGTGCATCATCTTCGGCCAGCCAGTTGAAAATATTCTGGATCAGCAACAGATTGGCGGCAGCGCCAAGATTGGCATTGGAAAGAAAATCACTGTCGCCAATTACAACCACTCGCTGCTGATGATTGCCGGCGAGTGTTTTTTCCAGCGCATAACCAATGGCCAGCGGTCCGGGCGTGTCGCCGGATTCCTTATCCAGTGTTACATCGAGAAAAAAATTGCCGCTCTCGGCCCAGCTGCTGTCAGGCAGGGTTAACAGAAACGGCGTGGCTTGCCATTCCGTTTTTGCCGGAGTGGTCTTGAATGCGGCCGCCATGGGAAACAGGGTGTGGTAACGCAATTCAGCGGTGATGGAATGTTCGCCGTAAGCCAGCACCGGCAGAATGGCCGGATGTGGTGTGCGCAAGGTGGCGCGTAATTGCTGATTGGTATCGACAACGACACCGGGAATCATTTGCAAGCCAATTTGTGCAAATAATCTATCAAGACTGTGGCCGCTTTCCGGATCAGCCAGCCATAACAGCTGGCCGCCGTTATCCAGATAAGCGAGCAACTTATCTACTTCGCCCGCCACAAAATCATGGCTGGCGCCGGCAATTACCAGAACGCGCACATCTTCTGCGATAACGTCGCGGAGCAAATTGATTTGTGAAAAGGCAAAACCTTTTTCAGTCATTTGCTGTTGCAACAAGGCATATCCTGTATTGCCACGATCACTGGTATCGCGTTCACCATGACCGCTGACGAAAGCCAGTTGTGGCAATATCGTGCGGCTCAGACGCAGCAGCGCATTGCTGATGCTTTGCTCATCCAGCGCATTAACGATTTCCTGCTGATCGCGGTATTTGATGACAGTCTGACCATACTCAGCAATGCCATCGGCTTTTGCCAGATCGGGTTCCAGATCAGGATTGATGATACGAAAATCAAAATCCTTTTTGTGTTGCCGGTAACGCCCGAGAATTTCCTGCACACCTTGTTGCATATTGAGATCTTCCGCCTGATAGCTGCGCACATGCACCGGTGCATCGAGTGTTTGCAATAGTTTAATCGTGTCGTCAGTCAGGGAGTTGCGATTGCCGGCTGTCCAGTCACTGCGTGTACTGTACTGGGTGCTGAGCCAGGCAAGCAGGCCGGTCACAGCCAAAAACAGCGCAATAAACAATATGGTCTGAATGCGATAGTGCAAACGGGTCTTGGCGGAAATTTCCATTTATTTTTGCAACCTCTGTGCATCGAGATGGCGGATAGTGAGTGTCAGGAAAGTGATGATGAATAACAGGTAATAAATTACATCACGACTATCCACAATGCCGCGTAGTAACGGTGTTTGATGGCTGAGCAGGGACAGGTACCCGAATAGTTCACTGCGTGCACCGCTGCTGCTTCCTGCGGCATCAATTATCCATAGCATCAATAACAGACCGAAGGTGCTGACAGCGGCGACAACCGGGTTTTTTGTCAATGATGACAAATACAAACCGGCCGCAGCAAAAGCAGCAAGTAACAACACGCTGCCAAGCAAACCGGCAACCAGCTTGCCGGCATCCAGCGTGGTGCCAAGATACAGCGACACCAGCATGAGACTGATTTGCGCAAGAAGAATCAGCAGAAAAAACATAACGCCAAGATATTTGCCCAATGCGATCTGTGTCATTGAAACCGGTGATGACAATAACAGTTGCAAACTGCCGCTGCGCCGTTCTTCGCTGAGCAGCCGCATGGTGAGCAGGGGACAGATTATCAGTAACAATACGCTGGCATTGGCCAGTACCGGCGCTACCACCAGATCGGTTACACCGGGCGCATTGGGTAAAGCGGCCAGTTGCGGCTGGATAGTGAGAAAGGTGTCAACCTGAATAAAAAAAATCCATGCCAGAATGGCTTGCAGGACAGCGAGGATTGTCCAGGCGAGGGGGGATAGAAATAAACTTTTCAGTTCTTTCAGGGCAATGTGAAGAATCATTTTTATCTCGTGTCATGAATAATGGTTGCTGATTGTTTATTTTGTGCCGGCAACTTTTCTGCGGGCGGTGGTAAAAAGGAAAATGACATGGATTGATATAAAACCAGTAAACAGATTTATGATCATGCCGCCCGAATTTCCCCAGCCGTCAATTCAACAAAGATCTGTTCCAGCGAATTTTTTTCCGGAGTTAATTCCTGCAATCCCCAGTCCTGCGCCACGGCGGCGCTGGCAATCAGTTCACCCAGCGGTTGCGTGTCGGCAAGATGCAAACGGAAGCGTCCGTTGCCAATGGGTTCAACACGGTTAACGCCGGCAATGCTTTGTAAATGTTGTACCGGTGGTGGCCGGTCAAAGGCAACGATTAAACGGCTGCTGTGCATGCGGTGTTCGAGTGTTTGCATGCTGTCACTGAATACCAACTGGCCGCGATGAATGATTTGCACGCGATTGCATACGGTTTGTACTTCGGGAAGTATGTGTGTCGACAGGATGATTCCGTGCTGCTGGCCGAGTTCGCGGATCAGGGCGCGGATTTCGCGAATCTGGATGGGATCAAGGCCGACAGTGGGTTCATCCAGAATGATTACGGCCGGTTTATGAATAATGGCCTGGGCGATGCCCACACGTTGCTGATAGCCCTTGGATAAATTGGCGATCAGTTTTTTGCCGACTTCGTTCAGGCCGCA
This sequence comes from Pseudomonadota bacterium, assembly GCA_030836935.1. Taxonomy (GTDB): domain Bacteria; phylum Pseudomonadota; class Gammaproteobacteria; order SZUA-229; family SZUA-229; genus JACPVK01. The sequence continues at coordinate 3,645 of JAUPMA010000251.1, forward strand.
ACGTTGTTTGGCTTCATCCAGCGCCGCTTTTAAAAGACCGGGTTTCAGGCCGCGTAATTTTCCTGCATACAACAAATATTCATCCACACTGAGTTCGCCATACAAGGGCGGTATTTCCGGCAGATAACCGATTTGTTTTTTGGCCAGTTGCGGTTCATCCAGGAGATCTATGCCGTTAATCAGAATGCGTCCGGCGCTGGGGGCCAGTACGCCGGCGAGCATTTGCATGGTGGTGGATTTGCCGGCGCCATTGGGGCCGAGGAAGCCGAGGATGTCACCTTGCTGCAATTCAAAACTCACGCCTTGCACGGCGGGCAGGCTGGCGTAGGAACGGTGCAGGTTTTGGGCGGAGATGAGTGCGGTGTTCGTCATGCCGTCATTATAAGTGGCAAGTAGCAAGTTTAAAGTAGCAAGCAAAAGCTTTTCCTTGTTCTTGCAACTTGAACCTTGCTACTTGCCATTTATAATGAGCGCCGTTTCCAACTGACATAAAGGTAATTTATGA
>JAUPMA010000252.1 GCA_030836935.1 Pseudomonadota bacterium
GCCAGTGATGTCATCATGCATCTGGCACTTGGTACGTCGCTGGCCAGCATCGTGTTCACCTCCCTGTCTTCCATTCGCGCCCACCAGCAGCGCGGCGCCATACTCTGGCTGCCATTTCGCCAACTGACTCCCGGGATAGTGATCGGTGCAGCAGCTGGCGGCTGGCTGGCCGGCATGATGGCCACCGCCTGGCTCAAGCCGCTGTTTGCGATCTTTGAGCTGGGTGTCGCGCTGCACATGCTGTCGTCTATCCAGCCGCATGCTCACCGGCCCTTGCCGGGCAATATCAAAATGTCTGGCGCCGGCGGCCTTATCGGACTGGTGTCATCACTGGTTGGCATCGGCGGCGGCACACTCACCGTGCCCTGGCTGGTGTGGCACAGCGTGGCACTGCGCCAGTCCATCGCCACTTCTGCCGCCTGCGGCCTGCCCATCGCCCTGGCCGGGTCACTGAGTTACATCATCAACGGCTGGCAGCAACCGCTGCTGCCGGAACACGCACTGGGCTATGTGCATCTGCCGGCCTTTTCCGGCATTGTTATCAGCAGCATGCTGTTGGCCCCGCTGGGCGCCCGGCTTGCCCACAGCCTGCCGGTAGCCATATTGAAAAAGATCTTTGGTGTTTTCCTGCTGTTGCTGGCACTCAGGTTATTGCTGGCCTGATTCTGAAAATTTCAGGAATAAATCCTGTAGGTTCCGGGGTGAAATGCCGGATGTTTTCGTCTAGGCTAGGCACATGTTCAACAGAGCGATACCTCACGGATGAAATTTCCCGAAAGTCCATTCCGGAATTACACCAGCCAGCTGCTTCAGATGCCTGAAGTAGCCAGTGTTTGCCTTGCCATGCAGGATAATTTTGATGCAGACGTTAATCTGCTGCTGTTTTGCTGCTGGGCGGCTGAAAACCGGCGGCAACTTGATGATGGCGATATTCATAAACTGATACAGGCCGGTGAACCCTGGCAATCCGTCATCATCAGGCCGTTGCGTGAAACGCGCAAACTGATGAAAAGCCAGGTTATCGCCATGCCGACATACCTGCACACCAAAACGATGGCCAATTTGACGGAAATGGAAATCAACGCCGAACACATGGCGCAACTCAATCTGGAAAAGACCATTATTTTCAGTCGCCATGAGACCGGTGAGCTATCCGTTATTGATACCGCCGCACGCAATCTCATGACCTATGTACAGAAACTGGAAAAAATACAGTCCCGTGATGTAACGGGCCATATCGCAACATTGCTTTGTCACATATATGGTGATGATGAGACAGTGCAGGTGGCGATGACAGCGGTCATGGCGTGACGAAAATCCGAAAAATATTTTGGATATTATCCGTTTCCGCAAACTGAAAAAGTGACTGGCCGCGCCGGATAATCCTCCGGCCTACAGCAGCCTGAATGTTCAGGAATTCATATCCAGCGGGTAATCCACATCCCGCAAAATACCGGCATCGCTGACTTCAACTGAAACTATCTCGTGTGCGTGGGCGCGCAGCAAATCACGGGCGCCGCAATCGCCCTGCAGCTGCAATAATCCGCCCCGGAATTTTTTGCTGATAAAAACAGGGTGTCCGCGCTGATTCTGGAAACGGGGTACGACGATGGTATTTCCCTGTTGTGCGGCAGACGTTATTTTTGCGTACACATCTTGCTGGATGAATGGCATATCGGCCAGTGCGATAAGCCAGCCATCACTATTCATGGTGTGCTGGATACCGCATATCAGGCTGGCTGACATGCCCTGGTGGGAATGGGCGCAGGAAACTATGGCTGATGTTATGTTTTCAAGCCGGTTTGCGAGAGGGTGATTGTCTTTTGCAATCACAATGGTTAGCGACTGTACATGGGGCAATAAATTTAACGCAGATTGCGCGGCAATGCAGGTATCGCCAAGCGGTTCGATGAGTTTATCGCGGCCAAAACGGGTGCTGCGACCCGCAGCAAGCAGAATGCCTGCAATGTTCATGATACAGAAACCAGTTTTTTGCCATGACGATGTGCGGTGATGTCGGCGAGTATGGCGAGTGCAATTTCTGCCGGTGTGCGGCTGCCGATGTCCAGCCCGACCGGGCCATGCAGTTGATCAACCTGATGCCGGGTCAGGCCAAGTTGCAGCAATCGCTGGCGCCGGTTGCTATTATTTTTTTTCGAGCCAATGGCGCCAACATAAAAAGCGTTTTGTTCGAGCGCAATCATTAGCGCCATGTCGTCGAGTTTCGGATCATGGCTCAATGCCAGTATTGCAGTTGTATCATCGACAGCGGCTTCACGCACCAGATCATCCGGCATCTGTCCTGAAACAGCAATATGCCGGAGCGGCCAGCTGGCCTGATAAGCCTCGCGCGGATCGCAGACACTTACCTGGTAATCAAACAGCTCCGCAAGTGTGCAGACGCATTGCGACAGCTCACCGGCGCCAATCAGTAACAGCCTCCAGCCTGGTCCGAAGTTGCGCATTAAATTTTGTTCATGTGCATGTAAAACAGAATGGCTGGTTGCGGCGTGCAGACTGGATTCGTGTGTGCTCAGGCAGATACGCCGGCAAATACGTTCGCGTTGTGCAATCTTTTCCGCAATAACAGTAAATTGCGGCAAGGACAATCCGGTTTCAACCAGCAGCTTCAGCGCGCCGCCGCAGGGCAGGTTGAACCGGTTTTGTGAATCAGCTGTTTCACCGTAGTAAATGAAATGCGGCTGACACTGATGAAAGTTGCCGTCCGCTGTACGGCGTAACAGATCATCATCAATGCAGCTGCCGGAAACCGAACCGGCAAATTCACCGTTTGCACAAATTGCCAGTAAGCTGCCTGCGGGGCGTGGTGACGACCCCCACGTCTGTATAACAGTGAACAGTACAACTTCGTGCTGCTGGCCCAGCCATTCACATATACGCCCGACAATTTGCAGATCGCTGCCTGTCATGCTGTTTTCAATAAGGTGTTTTGTCAGATTTGTTATTCCATTCAGTAAAACATCGCGTGTGATTGTTGCAACTATGTTGTTCAATCGCCAATGATTTTTGTGAATGCGGAATGCAAATTTCGCGGGCAATGAATGTGTCGTCAAATCCGGCCTGTGCAGCTTCTGCGCCGCTGGCGGCATAGACTACGCGGGAGATGTGCGCCCAGTAAATGGCGGACAGGCACATCGGGCAGGGTTCACAGCTGGAATAAAGTGTGCAGCCATCAAGGTTGAAATTTTGCAAGGTTTTGCAGGCTTCTCGTATGGCCATGATTTCTGCGTGGGCGGTCGGATCGTTATTTAATGTTACCTGATTAAAACCGCTGCCAATTATTTCAGAGTTTCTTACAATGACTGCGCCAAACGGTCCACCGCCCTTGGCAACAGAATCAATTGCCAGTTGTACAGCATGCTGTATCCAGTTATTGTCAGAAATATTGCGCATGTTCAGTGCCGTGTTGATGACTTATCCGGATGGGCGTTGTGTGCATAAAGTGTGTCGATATCTACCGCATCGTATTCATAATGTGCGTTGCAAAACTCGCAATCAACTGAAATCGTTCCCTGCTCGTCAAGTATCTGGTGGGTTTCTTCTGTGCCCATGGATAACAGGATGGCATCAATTCGTTCGCGTGAACAGCTGCAACGGAAGCTGACAGGTTCAGCATCAAACAGTCGTATATCTTCCTCATGAAACAGACGGTGCAGAACCTGAATGACGGGCAGATGCAGAATTTCATTCGCCGTCAGGGTGTCGGCCAGTTGCATGGCGCGAGGCCAGGCATCTGTATCCGGTGAATTAACCGGCAACTCCTGTAATAAAAATCCGCCGCAGGTTTTCGCGTCTGCTGCCAGCCACAGGCGGGTATTCAATTGTTCCGATTGCCGAAAATAATTTTCGATGGCGTGGCAGAGCCTGTCGCCCTGCAGGGCAATAATGCCCTGATAGGGTTCGGCGCCAATCCTGTTTTTTGGCGGTTCAATAGTGATAACCAGTTGCCCATTTCCAAAAATTTTATCCAGGCCTTTTTCTGGTACGTCGGCATGCCAGCGCGCAATGCCGCGTAATGTACCTTCCGGACTCGCCTGAACCACCAGCAAATGCAGCGGGCCATCGCCACGAATCTGCATGATGAGTGAGCCTTCGAATTTGATAGTGGCCGAGAGCAAGGCGCAGGCGGCTAATGCTTCGCCGAGAATGTTGCGCACAGTTGGCGGATAAGCGGCACGTTGCAGCACGGCCTGCCAGGTGGCATCAAGATGCACCATTTCACCGCGCACATTGGTATTCTCGATGATGAAACGAAACAGACGATCGTTATCAGTCATGAGTTCAGGCAGACAGTTTCTTTTTCAAAATATCATTGAGCTGGGCCGGATTGGCTTTGCCTTTGGAGGCTTTCATCGCCAGGCCAACAAAAAAGCCGAATAATTTGTCTTTGCCGGAACGGTATTCCGCAACCTGTGCCGGATTGGCAGCAATGATTTCGTCAATCAATGATTCAATGGCGCTGCTGTCGGTGATTTGTTTCAGGCCGCGCTTTTCGATAATGGCGTCGGCATCGCCTTCGCCGTTCCACATGGCGTCAAAAACTTCTTTTGCCAGTTTGCCGGACAAGGTGTTGTCGCTGATACGGTTGATCATGCCAGCCAGCATGCCGGCGTTGACGGGCGATGCACTGATGTCCTTATCTTCCTTGTTCAGGCGTGCACTGACATCGCCGATGATCCAGTTGGCAGCCAGTTTGGCATCCGCAGTTTTGGCAACGGTTTCAAAATAATTGGCGAGATCTCGGCTGCCGGTGAGAATGCCGGCATCGTATTCCGATAAAGCGAACTGTGAAATGAATCGGCTGCGTTTGGCATCGGGCAACTCAGGCAGCGTTTCCTTGACCTGGTTGATGAACGCTTCAGTGATTTCTACCGGTAATAAATCCGGATCGGGGAAATAGCGATAGTCGTTCGCTTCTTCCTTGCTGCGCATGGAGCGGGTTTCATCGCGATCGGCATCGTACAAACGCGTTTCCTGCACCACTTCCTTGCCGCTTTCCAGTACATCAATCTGGCGTTCCACTTCAATATTGATGGCGCGTTCAACATAGCGGAATGAATTGATATTTTTCAATTCGGTGCGGGTGCCGAATTTTTCGCGACCTTTGGGGCGGATGGAGACATTGGCGTCACAGCGGAACGAACCTTCCTGCATGTTGCCGTCGCAAATACCGAGATAACGCACCAGCTCGTGAATTTTTTTCATGTAGGCAACAGCTTCTTTCGCCGAACGCATGTCCGGCTCGGACACGATTTCCAGCAGTGGCGTACCCGCGCGGTTTAAATCAATGCCGGTCATGCCGTGAAAATCCTCGTGCAGGGATTTGCCCGCATCTTCTTCCAGATGGGCGCGGGTGATGCCGATGGTTTTTCTGCTACCGTCTTCCAGTTCAATGGTGATTTTGCCGCGTTGCACAATCGGTAATGCAAGTTGTGAAATCTGGTAGCCTTTGGGCAGGTCGGGATAAAAATAATTTTTACGATCAAACACCGAGCGTTTGGCGACCGTGGAACCGGTTGCCAAACCAAACATTGCAGCCATGCGTACAACTTCTTTATTCAGTACTGGTAATACGCCGGGCAGCCCCAGATCAACCGCGCAAGCCTGTGTATTGGGTTCAGCACCATAGGCGGTGGCGGCGCCGGAAAATATTTTGCTGCGCGTGGAAAGTTGTGCGTGAATTTCCAGACCGATGACGGTTTCCCATTCCATTTAATGGTTGCCTCTTGTAAATAAACGGTAGTTTTAAAAGCTTTGACGCGAAGGCGCAAAGGTCGCAAAGATAACAAAAAATAAAATCTTTACTTTGCGTCTTCGCGCCTTTGCGACAAGGCTGTTAAATAAATTTCTCAGGTATCTGTTTGTGCCAGTCAGTGGCCAGCTGATACTGGTGCGCAACATTCAGCAAGCGCGCTTCGTCAAAATAATTACCAATCAGTTGCAAACCAACGGGCATGTTGTTGCTAAAGCCGGCCGGAATACTCATGCCGGGTAAACCGGCGAGATTCACCGCAATGGTGTAAATGTCGGACAAGTACATCGCCACCGGATCACTGGTTTTTTCACCGATGTTAAAGGCTGTGTCGGGTGCCGTGGGCCCCATGATGACATCAACCTGTTTGAAAGCGTTTTCAAAGTCATCGCTGATCATGCGGCGCAGTTGTTGCGCTTTGACATAATAGGCATCGTAATAACCGGCAGACAGTGCGTAGGTGCCGATCATGATGCGGCGTTTGACTTCGGCACCAAAACCTTCGCCGCGCGAACGTTTGTATAAATCCTGCAAATCCTGCGGGTCCTTGCAGCGATAGCCAAAACGCACGCCATCAAAGCGCGATAAATTGGATGAGCATTCAGCCGGTGCCACCACGTAGTACACCGGCACCGACAAATGCGAATTGGGCAAGGAAATTTCTATGATTTCGGCGCCCATGCTGCGATATTGTTCAATGGCTTTATTGATGACTTCACGCACACCGGGCGCCATGCCGTCGCCAAAAAATTCTTTCGGTAAACCGATTTTTAATCCCTTGATGTCGCGATTGAGATCGGCGCCATAATCCGGTACCGGTTTGTCGAGTGAAGTGGAATCGCGTTCATCAAAGCCGGAAATGGCATTCAGCATCATGGCGCAGTCTTCCGCGTTTTGCGCCATCGGGCCGGCCTGATCCAGGCTGGAGGCGAAAGCAATCATGCCGTAACGCGACACACGACCGTACGTGGGTTTAAGTCCGGTGAGATTGCACAGCGCGGCCGGTTGCCGAATCGAGCCGCCGGTATCGGTGCCGGTGGCTATGGGTGCCAACCGTGCTGCCACGGCAGCGGCCGAGCCTCCGGAAGAGCCACCGGGTACGGCCGAGATTTTCCAGGGGTTCTTCACCGCACCGTAAAAACTGGTTTCGTTACTCGAACCCATAGCGAATTCGTCCATGTTGGTTTTACCCAGCATCACCATGCCGGCGGCGGCGAGTTTTTCCACCACGGTGGCGTTGTAGGGTGAAATGAAATTGTCGAGCATTTTCGAGCCGCAGCTGGTTTTTACATCCAGGGTGCAAAAAATATCCTTGTGCGCCATCGGCAAACCGGTAAGGGCGCCGGCTTCGCCGCGCTGGATCATGGCATCGGCATGCTTTGCCTGTGCCAGCGCCTGATCGGCGGTGACGGTAATAAAACTGTTCAGGGTTTTATCGTGGGTGCTGATGCGATCCAGAAAAGCGCGGGTGAGCTCAACGGAGCTGGTTTCGCGTTTTTGCAGCAGGCGTGACAGTTCGGCCAGGGTTTTGGTGTGATACATGGTGATGACTTTTATTCGATGACTTTGGGCACCAGGTACAAACCGTTTTCGGTTTGCGGTGCAATTTTCTGGAAACGCTCGCGCTGGCTATGTTCGCTCACGACATCTTCACGCAGGCGCTGACTGACGTCCTGCGAATGCGCCATGGGTGCAACGCCGGTGGTGTCAATGGTGTTCATTTGCGTAAACAGATCAAGAATGTTTGACAGGTTGCGGGCATAACCTTCAACGTCTTTGTCGTCGATGGCCAGGCGGGCCAGATGCGCAATTTTTTTTACCTCGTCAGGACCCAGTGACATGATGAATTCCGGTGTTAGTCGCGTTTATGCACAGTGGTGTGCGGAAAGTCGCGCAAAATTAGCATATTCCATGCTCTCAGACTACCGCCGTGCTTGCTCTGTTACAGTCTCGTTGCTAGAGTAGCGCCAGTTTTCCGGCAGCGGCCAGTTAGTGTTTCAGCAACAGGTTTTGTGGCCGCATTCCTTTCAGACGATAACCATTACAGGTCAAAGACACGCAATGTTCCCTAATTTTTTTCGTGGCATGTTTTCCAACGATTTATCAATCGATCTGGGTACGGCAAACACGCTTATTTATGCGCGTGGCAAAGGCATAGTGCTGGATGAACCCTCGGTGGTTGCAATTCGGCAGGATCGCGGGCCAGGCGGTCCCAAGGTAATCGAGGCCTACGGCCGGGAAGCCAAGCGCATGCTGGGCCGCACCCCGCAGAACATTACCGCCATACGCCCCATGCGCGATGGTGTGATTGCCGATTTTCATATTACCGAAAAAATGTTGCAGCACTTTATTCGCAAGGTACACGAAAAAGCTATGTTGCGGCCCAGCCCGCGAGTGCTGATCTGTGTACCTTGTGGCGCCACCCAGGTTGAACGTCGCGCCATCAAGGAATCGGCTGCCGGCGCCGGTGCCCGCAAGGTATTTTTGATTGAGGAACCAATGGCGGCGGCAATCGGTGCGGGCATGCCGGTGGATGAACCGCGCGGCTCCATGGTGCTGGATATTGGTGGTGGCACATCCGAAGTAGCGGTGATTTCACTCAATGGTATTGTGTATTCGGCTTCGGTACGTATCGGCGGCGACAAGTTTGATGAAGGTATTATCAGTTATGTACGCCGCAATTACGGCATCTTGATTGGTGAAGCCACAGCTGAGCGTATCAAGCATCAGA
>JAUPMA010000253.1 GCA_030836935.1 Pseudomonadota bacterium
AGCCTGATCACGCATCACTGCGTCATACTCACGCCAGTGCCCGGGTCATTGTTTATGGCCACACTCATAAAATCCTGGTGGATAAAGACACTACGCCCTGGGTTATCAATCCCGGCGCCGCTGGTCAGACCCGCACTCGCGGCGGTGCCTCATGTTTGATACTCACGGCTTCGGCAAACCGGGAATGGGAAGTGGAAATGCTGAGGTTTCCGCTGGAAGAGGTGGCTTGATTAAATCCCGGTAACTAGCACGTTTCTTCGGTTGCTACATCGAGATTTTCTGCAGATGATTGCTGCAACATGGTTTCGTAAAAACGTTCCATGCGCAGTGCCATTTCAATATCGGTCCATTGATAAACATAATCGCGCGCTTCCTGTGACAGTCTGGAGCGCAGTGTTTTGTCGCTCAACAGCCGTATTACTTTTGCAGAAAAATCTTCCACATTTTCTTCCGCAATCAAAGCGCCCAGCTGCGGATGCAAAATATCTTTGGTACCCATTACGGCTGTAGACACTACCGGCACACCCATCGCCATGGCTTCGAGCAACACCAGGCCCTGGGTTTCGGTACGCGATGAAAAAATGAACACATCGCCAGCGGCATAACACACTGGCAAGATTGTTTTGCGATCAAGATATCCGGTAAAGTACACATTGCTGCTCAATCCGAGCTGACACACCTGATCCTTTATTCCGGCAAGAGCCGGGCCTTCACCTGCAATAATCACAGCCAGATCGGACACATCCTGTTTGACACGCTGAATAACCTGCAGCAAAAATTCGATGTTTTTTTCAAATGCGATACGCCCGACATGCACCAGGCATGGCCGGTTCCTGTCGATGCCCAGGCTGTTACGAAAAACAGAAACCTTTTCTGCACCCGGAAATTCTGCGTTCAACTTCAATCCGGTTGGAATAATATCCATACGTTGCGTAACGCCATAATTTTCCAGCACCTGCTTCATGGCGGTTGACGGCACGACCAGCCGGCTAACCTGGTTGCACTGCGAACGCGAGAAACGTCGTGCGATGTAGCGCATGAATTCTTTTGGCGCAAACGGAAAATAATGGAACAGATATTCTTCAAAAAAAGTGTGGTAGCTGACAACGGTTGGCAATCTTAATTTCTTGGCAATCCTGAGACCGAGATAATGCGCCACAAACGGCGTTTGAATATGCACCAGATCAAATCGCTGCTCGCGCAATTCATCCAGCAACTCCATGGCTACACCCATTTTCATCATCCGGTCTTCCGGATCGCCCCACACCGCCCTGGATGAAATACGGTAAATACCCGTTTCATTAACGGATGGCCGGTGCGGATATTCCGGCGCAATCAGGATGACCTTGTGTCCAAGCTGCTGCAATTCTTCCCTGAATGTCTGAATGGAAGTGGATACGCCATTGATACGCGGAAAGTAAACATCACTCACCATCAAGATATTCATCAACACACCCTGGCCACAATTGGATTGCGGCGCATGCTATGTTTGTCACATGACAATTTCATGAACCCTGTAATCGCGGGTAATAACCTGAAAGGAAGGCACTGGCTCCAGAGGAAAATTATTCTGTAATTCTGTCAGGGATTTTCAGGTTGATGACTATTGCAACCGCGACACATAATCTGCCACCGCTTCCATTTCCGGCACAGACAAACTTTTTACCAGCGCAGCCATGGCCGGGTTGCTGTTCTTCCGGTAGCCGCTACGGATTCCCTGTATCTGGCGCAGCAAATACGCATAATGCTGCCCCCTGAGCCGGGGAATGAAAGCGTCATCATTCCCCTGCGCCTGTTCACCATGACAGGCACTGCATTTGTCCTGGAATATCGTTTTACCCGTCACCAGCTCTTTGCCATCACCCTGACCGGGAGCAGGGTCGGAAGGCAGGCCCGCAATATAAGCCGCCACATCCGATATTGCCTGGGCACCACCAATGGTTTCCGGGTCACTGAAGGGATACATTACCGGGTTATCACGCAGCTTGGCGCGGATATCGGCCAGCTGCTTGATCAGCACCCGGCGATGCTGGCCAGCGATGACGGGAAAACTGCCATCAGACTTGCCCCAGCCATTGTCGTGATGACAGCTTGCGCACAAAAGGTAAATGGTTTTCCCATTTTCGGGGTTTGGCGCAAGCTCGAGTGCGCGAATTATTTCTTCACCGCTTGACCTGGCATCAAGACTGACCGATCCAAGAAGCAATATGATTGAAACTGAAAACAAGTAACATCTGAACATGGCGTATACCCTGTAATCATCATGAATACTACCCTGCATGGAATCACATCATGAAGCCATACACAAACCTGCTGGCCCTGTTGCTTGGTATCGCGATTACATCCTCCCCCGTGGCGCGCGAGGTGCGCAGCATTGATATTGCCGATACCAGCGTTGATGTACGCATTTATGCCGCCAAAGGCAACGTGTTGCTGCTCGGCTTTCCCTGCGACGAGGGCAAAAGTGTAGCTGAGGAACAAACCGCACAAAACCTCGCCGAGGATGGTATTGAAGTGTGGATGCCGGATTTGCTGACAGCCTACATGTTGCCGGATGTCAAAAGCAGTCTCGACAAGATTCCGGCAGAAACCGTGGCCGCACTGATTGATGTTGCGCGGAAAACCGGCAAGCGCGTGTATCTAATTGCCAGCGGCCCGGACACCGAAGTGATTTTGCGCGGCGCCGCCTACTGGGAACAGCAAAACCGGACAGAGCTTGCCGGGGCCGTGCTGATGTTCCCGCGATTATTCAAAACCGAGCCCGTGCCGGGCCAGGTACCGGAATACATCGATGTCGTCGGCCACACCCGTTTGCCACTGGTGGTACTGGAAGGCGAACGCACACCCAATCGCTGGACATTGAACCAACTCACCACCGCATTGGCAAAAGGCGGAAGTAATGTTCATGCCAAACTGATTCCATCGGTACGCGGCGATTTTTTCCGCCGTGAGGATGCCAGCAGCGCAGAAGAAATGGCTACACTGCAACTCGATGGATTGATCAAGGCCAGCCTGTTTTATCTCGGGAGTACAAAGCAATGAATAAAAAACTTTTGCTAATTATTTTTTTACTGGCAGGTATCGGTGCTGTTCATGCCAGCAATCTGCAAGCCGTTGATGCCAGCACCATTACTCCAGCGCTGAAATTGCGCGACCTGAATGGCAAGGAACATGATCTCAGTCAGTACCGGGGACAGATTGTGCTGGTGCAATTCTGGGCCACCTATTGCACCCCCTGCCGCAAGGAAATGCCATCGATGAACAACCTGATGAAAAAAATGGGCAAAGTGCCGTTCAGGATTCTGGCGGTCAACATGGGCGAAACGGACGAGGAAGTTAAAACCTTTGTAAAGGAAGTAAAACCGGATTTCCCCATTCTCATGGATCCGGATGGTCATTCCATCACCGACTGGAAAGTATTTGCGGCACCGTCCAATTTTATCGTCGGACCCGATGGCAAAGTACGTTACACCCTGTTTGGTGGCGTGGAATGGGATTCAGATGAACTGGTAACAACGCTGAAGGCAATCAAATAAACTATCGAC
>JAUPMA010000254.1 GCA_030836935.1 Pseudomonadota bacterium
TTCCCGAATATCGTTATCCAGAACAACTAAGGGCTGAAGAAATCGTAGGGCGGATTAGCAACGCGTAATCCGCCGAATGCTCATCCGGCGCAATACGCTTCGCATTGCGCCCTACGGAAAAAACGTTGTTCATCATGCTAGAATGCCGCCACTTTTTTACCCGGGTGACGGCATTTTTTATGAGCATCAAATCAGACAAGTGGATACGCCGCATGGCGGCACAGGGCATGATCGAACCTTTCGAGCCCGGCCAGGTGCGCACCAATGCACGCGATGAACGCATTGTGTCCTACGGCACGTCGAGTTATGGCTACGATGTGCGTTGCGCCAGCGAATTCAAGATTTTCACCAACATCAATTCCGCGATTGTCGATCCAAAAAATTTCTGCGCCAGCAGTTTTGTCAGTCTCGATTCCGATGTCTGCATTATCCCGCCCAATTCTTTTGCCCTTGCGCGCACCGTGGAATATTTCCGCATCCCGCGTAATGTGCTCACCATTTGTTTGGGAAAATCCACCTATGCACGCTGCGGCATTATTGTGAACGTCACGCCACTGGAACCGGAATGGGAAGGACACGTCACACTCGAATTTTCCAACACCACCACATTGCCGGCAAAAATTTATGCCAATGAAGGCGTGGCGCAGATGTTGTTCCTGGAATCGGATGAAGTTTGTGAAACTTCATATAAGGATCGTGGCGGGAAATATCAGGGGCAGACGGGAGTGACATTGCCGAAGACCTGAAGAAATGCTGTTGCCATACCCGTAATCATCCCGCCGGGTTTTCTGCATCGTATCCTTGCAGCCCGTTTACAATTTTACAAAGAGCAATTCCATGAAACAAAACAAAGGTTTTTTGCAAACAGTTTCGGTATGGTCCGGCGTGGCCAGTTTTGTGCTGGCAGCTGTCTGCGGCGTATTTCTGTATTTTAATGTGAATAAAGACGGCTGGGAGAATCCGGTATCAGCCAGCTTTCTGGCCTCGGTGCTTTTCTTTATTTTTGTCGGCATACTGCTTTCCATAATCGGCAGAAGCAATTTGCCCAGTTTCAGGTTTGATGAGCCGGAAGACAAATAACAAGTCATATAAAAAAATACCATTCTAATTTTTTCATCACAGACGACTGCACGGATACGCGAATAAATACAGCGAAACAAAACTAGTCAGGATATTTCATCAGGTTCATTAATCGCGGAACATCCAGATAATCCTCAACACATTTCGCCAGCCGGTTGATTTGCGTTTCGCGCAGGGCAATGTAATCCGCTGCTTGCGGTGTTTCCAGGCCAGCCCACTGCAGCAATGCATTGCAGGCGGTTTTTTCATCAAACAGTCCATGAAAGTAGGTGCCGGCAATCTGGTTATCGGATGACACGGCGCCGTCGTTGTGTCCGGGCGTAATGATGGCGGCATTGTTCAGGGCCGGGCCTTTGCTGATGCCGGCATGGATTTCATAGCCACTCACCGGACTTTTATGCAGCCAGAGCCGGCCGCTTCTCTGGTGCAGCTGCTTGTGTGGTTGTAGTGTGGTGTGCAAGTCGAGATATCCCAGGGCGTCCGATTTGCCCGGTTCGCCTTCAATGCCGTGCGGATCCGCAATGTATTGTCCGAGCATCTGGAAGCCGCCGCAAATGCCGAGTAATTTTCCGCCATAGCGCAAATGTTTTTGCAGATATTGCGGCCAGCCGTTTTCATTCAGCCAGCGCAAGTCATCGCGTACATTCTTGCTGCCGGGAAGTATGGCAAGATCGCAGGGTGGAATGGCCTGGCCGGCGGAGATGTACTGGAAATCCGTACCAGGATGCAAACGCAGCGGATCGAAATCCGTGTGGTTGCTGATGTGCGGAAATACCGGAACAATAATTTTTACCGCCTGTGGTGCTGGTGCAACGGAATGCTGTGTAAGTGCATCCTCGGCTTCCAGATGAAAATTGTGCAGATAGGGCAGCACACCGAGCACGGGTTTTTGTGTGTATTGTTCCAGCCAGTCGAGGCCCGGTTTGAGTAAATTCAGATCACCGCGAAAACGGTTAATGACAAAACCCTTGATGCGATTTTGTTCGGATGCCGAAAGTAAATCCAGTGTGCCTACAAGGTGCGCAAACACACCGCCGCGATCTATATCGGCAACGAGTATCACCGGGCAATCTGCTTTTTCGGCAAATCCCATGTTGGCAATATCGCCCTGACGCAAATTGATTTCTGCGGGGCTGCCGGCGCCTTCCACTACAATGACATCATACTGGTTTTGCAGGCGTTTCCACGATGCCATGACGGCGTTCATCGCTAGGGTTTTGTAATCATGAAACGCAGCGGCATTCATGTTGCTCAATGCCTTGCCGTGAATGATGACTTGCGCGCCGGTATCGCTGTTGGGTTTCAGTAATACCGGATTCATGTCGCTGTGTGGCGGCAGGCCGCAGGCCTGTGCCTGCACCGCCTGCGCGCGGCCAATCTCGCCGTGATCAATGGTAACAGCACTGTTTAGGGACATGTTTTGCGGCTTGAATGGTGCAACATTTATGTTGCGATTTTTCAGTGCACGGCAT
>JAUPMA010000255.1 GCA_030836935.1 Pseudomonadota bacterium
ACTCAAATCAAAACAACCAGTAACACACTACAACTGCCGCAAAAAATCCCGCCGCATCAGCAATCAATCCGGTTTGTACGGCATAGCGTGTTTTACCGATATTCACTGCACCAAAATAAACGGCCAGTACATAAAATGTTGTTTCGGTGGAGCCGTACATGGTGGCGGCGATTTTTACGATTATTGAATCCTCGCCATGCGTCTGCACCAGATTGGCCAATACAGCCAGTGAACCGCTGCCGGTTAGGGGGCGTACTATCGCCATGGGTAACACTTCCGGCGGAATATTGAACCAGCCAAAAACCGGGCTCAGCCAGCCCAGTAAAATTTCCAGCGCACCGCTGGCACGGAACATGGCAATGGCGAACAGCATGGCCACCAGGTAGGGAATGATTTTGATGGCAATGTGAAAGCCCTGCTGCGCACCCTCGACAAATACTTCATACACGGCCACCTTGTGACGCAGGCCGTGAACAATAATGAACAGCATCAAAAACGGAATAATCAGTGTGGTGATCTGCATCATGCGCGGCGCCTCGCAAAATATTTTGCGGCGAGAATGGCGGCCAGGGTTGAAAAACAGGTCGCCATAATAATGGCAGCAAATAATTCACTGACCTGTGCACCCAGCAGTGCAATCAAGGTCACCGGTGGCAACAGCTGCACGCTTGATGTGTTGAGTGCGAGAAACATGCACATGGCGTGGCTGGCTTCGTCTTTTTTGGTATTCAGTTCCTGCAATTGCTGCATCGCCTTGATGCCCATGGGAGTTGCCGCATTACCCAGTCCAAGCATGTTGGCGGCGAGGTTCATACTGATGCTGCCAAAGGCCGGATGATCAGGCGGAATATCGGGAAACAAGCGACGTAATGCGGGTTGCAGCCAGTGCACAATAATTTGTATCAATCCGCTGTGTTCAGCGATATGCATCAGGCCCAGCCATAACGCCATAATGCCGATTAACCCCAGCGCGAGTTTTACCGCAAATTCCGCCATGTCGAACGCGGCTTGCAACATGGCTTTGGATTTTTGCCAGTGAACCGGTGGCAGTGCCAGCGTGAGTTGTTGTGTTTGTGTGTCTTGCGCCAGAAGGGTGGCGCGCATGGTTGGCTGGTTGATGTGATCGGCAATAATTTTCCAGCTTTCCGGCAAGGGCTGGTTTGTCGCTATAATCAATTCCTTGTTACGGATACGGGCGACAATATGTGTATCCTGAATTTGCAGTGAGATGACGGAGTCAATGTCAGTCTCTGTCCAGCTGGCTGTTTGCGCCTCGCCGTTGTGATGCCGATGAATGATTTCATCGCGCACATCCTGAGCAGTTGCAAATACAATGCTGATAATAATCAACCCGGCCCAGATGGAATTAAGCATGTTTAAAATGATCAAATTTGTATTCGCGCTATTGTGTTTGTTTTTTGCAGCCAATGTAAAGGCTGAAGAGACGGTCTGGTCAAAAACACTGGAGCGGGTTGCCAATTCGGTAGTCACCATTCGTGTGGATGCGGCACGTGCCTTTGATACGGCGGGCAGCAGTTCCACGCAGGCAACCGGTTTTGTGGTGGATGCCGAACGCGGGTTGATACTCACCAATCGTCATGTGGTGCAATCGGGGCCGGTGATTGCCGAAGCCCTGTTTCTGGATCGCGAAGAAGTGGAACTCAAACCGGTGTATCGCGATCCGGTGCATGACTTCGGGTTTTTCCAGTACGATCCGGCTGCACTGAAATTCATCAAACCGCAATCACTCAGGCTCAAACCGGAAAAGGCAAAAGTTGGCCGCGAAATTCGCGTAATTGGCAATGATGCCGGTGAACAGTTATCCATTCTGGCGGGCACCCTCGCGCGACTGGATCGTGAAGCACCGGATTATGGCCGTGGTCGTTACAATGATTTCAACACGTTTTATTATCAGTCTGCGTCGGGTGTATCCGGTGGCTCATCCGGCTCTCCCGTAATTGATATCGACGGTGATGTGCTGGCACTGAATGCCGGTGGCAACCGCACGGCTCAATCAAGTTTCTTTTTGCCATTGCAGCGCGTGGTGCGTGCGCTGAAACTGGTGCAAGCCAGTAAGCCGATACTACGAGGCACATTGCAAACAACTTTATCGTACCAGCCTTATGATGAGGCGCGGCGTTTGGGCCTGCGCCCCGAAACAGAAAAACAGTTGCGCAAAATAAATCCCGGAGTCGGCGTACTGGTTGTTGATCTGGTTCAGCCGCAAGGTCCGGCGCACAATTTGTTGCAGCCGGGCGATATTGTGCTGAAAGCGGGTGCCGAAAAAAATAATCTGCACTGGCTGCATGGCTATGATGTGTTCGAAGCCTGGCTGGATGATCAGGTGGATAAAGATATTTATTTGCAAGTTGAACGCAATGGCATGCCGCAGCAAATAATTCTGCATGTGTCCGATCTTCATGCCATTACACCGGATCGCTATATCAGCTTTGGTGAAGCCGTTGTGCATAACCTGTCCTACCAGCAGGCACGGCATCTTAACCAGCCGATTGCCGGGGTGTATGTTGCACAGCCCGGATATGTGTTGTCGGCCGCCGGTGTGCCAGCCGGTGCAGTTATTGTAGAAGTTGATAACCATCCGGTGCGTAATCTGGATGAGCTGGAAAAAACACTGGATCAGTTAAGTGACGGCGAACAGACACGGATTCGTTTTATCACGTTTGGCGAAACCAAGCGTCTGCGTGTTGCCGTCTTTTATATGGACAGGCGCTGGTTTGCCGCGCAGCATTGCCAGCGTAATGATGCATCCGGTTTATGGAGTTGCCGGGAACTGAACAAGGGCCCATTGCCGGCAGCTCCTGAAAAATCAGAAATCAGCTTTGCCCGGTACAATGACCGGCGTGCTGACAGGCTTTCGGCATCAATGGTCAACGTCCGCTTTGATATTCCTTATCATGTTGACGGCGTTCAGCAATTGAATTATTCGGGTGCTGGCCTGGTAATTGATGATGTTGACGGCCTGGTGCTAGTGGATCGCAACACTGTGCCGATAGCCATGGGTGATGTGCGAATTGTACTGGCGGGTTCAGTCGAAATTCCTGGCCGTGTGTTGTTCGTGCATCCGCTGCACAATATCGCCATTGTGCAATATGATTCGCAATTAATCAGCGGTGACAAACCCAAAGCAGCTGTACTCAAAGAACAAAATCTGCAAGCAGGCGATGATGTCTGGCTGGTGGGCTTGAAGAATGATTACAGCCTGCTGGCTGAAAAAATGACGGTTGCCGCGCAAGATCCGTTGATGTTCGACATTCCGCAAGTACCATCCTTTCGCGAAACCAATCTTGATGTCATCAGTTTGAATAATGCGCCGTTTACACAGGGCGGTGTATTGACCGATGACGATGGCAATGTGCTGGCGCAATGGTCAAGTTTTGCCTACGGCGAAGGCAAGGATTTTCGCCAGTACGAATGGGGTGTGCCAATTGATCTGGTCAAGGAGTTGCTTGATCAGTGGCATTGCTGCAAGCTGTTTAAACTGTATTCACTGGAAGCAGAATTATCGGCGCTCTCCATTACACAAGCCAGAAAACTTGGTTTGAATGATGAATGGATGAAAAAATTTCAGAACAAAAATGACAAGCGCCAGGTGATTGCCGTATCACGCCGCGTTGCCGGTTCCGACGCAGAGCAAAAATTGCAGGAAGGTGATTTGATTATTGCAGTGGATGGCAAAACCGTACATAGCTTCCGCGAAGTGGAATTGGCCTGTCAGAAACCGCAAGTGAAATTAACCATCATGCGTGCCGCCCATGAGCTGGTACTTGATGTTGCAACAGCAGAACTCGGCGGTCGTGGCACTGATCATATTGTGCAATGGGCCGGTGCGCTGATACAGAATCCGCACCGCGAAATTTCCGCCCAACGCGGTACGGCAACACAGGGAGTTTATGTTTCGTTCTCCTGGTTCGGTTCGCCGGCCAATCGCTACAATCTGCAAGCCGTTACACGCATTATAAGAATGAATGATGAACCAGTGCGTGACCTGACTGATTTTATCCAGCGTGTCAAAGCACTGCGTGACAGTGAATATGTTCGGTTGAATGTGCGGGATTTGTTTGATCGGGAGTCGGTGATTACGTTAAAGCAGAATAATCATTACTGGCCAGCGCGGGAAGTTTATTTGGATGGACGCGAGTGGCGCAGCAGGAATCTGTAATTTGTAGGGTGGGCAAGGCCCACCGGTATTAATGGCTATATTATCCGGTGCATACTTTATTGCGTCCCAGTGTCTTGGCCTTGTACAGGGCTGCATCGACATTTTTCAGGCAATTCTGGTATCCAATGTTATCGCTCAGGATGGAAATGCCAAATGAAGCGGTAATATTAAGAAACCTGCCTGATTCATATTCAATTTTATGCTTTTCCATATCGACGCGTATCCTTTCAATAATTTCCTGTGCCTGATGAATATCGGTATTGGGCAATAAAACAAGAAATTCTTCTCCTCCGTAACGGCAGATGGAATCATATAAACGCATGTGCTTGCGCAAATAACGTGCTGTGCTGACCAGAACCCGGTCGCCGGCAAGATGCCCATAGTCATCATTGATTTGCTTGAAGTGATCAATGTCCATCATGACCAGGCAAGACGATTCACTAAACCGATATTCGCGCGCGCTTTCGCTTTCAAGTATGTGCATGAAAGGTCCACGGGTCATCAAACCGGTGAGCTTGTCGTAGGAGTACAGCCGCTCATACATCTGATCGCGCAGAATTTTCATGGCATCAGAAAATTCGCGTTGCCTTGCTGTAAATATCTGGTAATCGGCCTGTAGTATTTTTTTGCCTTGTGCAGCTTCCTTGGCAAGCCGTCGTGCAGCCGCATGCATGTCATCGTGCAGCTGCTCCAGATCAATGAATGTCTGGCGCCGGGTCAATATGGGTGATGCGTAGGTGTAATACCAGTGACCAAAGTTGCATAAAGTGTGAGCATTTTCATTGATCATGTCTGCGTTCATGTCCAGACCGCAGATAAGTGCCGCATGAAACCGGCATAACCAGTCATGATGATAGGCATCGGCGGATTCCAGCACATTGATTACATCCTCAATTTGCTGGTCGGTAAGCTGGTTCGACTGTTCTGTTGTCATCAAATATTACCCGACGTGCATGAATAGGTTTGATTCGTATACGGCAAGCGCAGCATGAGACATGACAGGAATTTTAATATTTACCCAGTGATTGCAACGGAGATATGTCATCAGGAACCGCCATGGTATTCCTTGATTATTGTCAGGGGTTGCGTATATAAACCGGGTTGCCGTTTATCAAT
>JAUPMA010000256.1 GCA_030836935.1 Pseudomonadota bacterium
GGCGCACAATAGTACAGTGCGCCTGAAGGCGCACGTACAATAAACCTGCATGAGGTTCATCATGAACGACAAGTTAACGCATTTTAACGAATCCGGTGAAGCACACATGGTTGATGTGGGGCAAAAAACCGTGACCTCGCGCGTGGCCGTTGCCGAAGGACGCATTGTGATGCAGCCGGAAACGCTGGCACTGATCAAACAGGGCAATCACAAGAAAGGCGACGTGCTGGGCATCGCCCGCATTGCCGGCATTATGGCAGCGAAAAAAACAGCCGGGCTGATTCCGCTGTGCCATCCCGTTGCGCTGACCCATGCAGATATCCAGTTAACCACGGATGACAAACTGCCGGGCGTGCGCTGCGAGGCCAGGGTGGAATGCAGTGGCGTTACCGGCGTGGAAATGGAAGCGCTGACGGCCGTGCAGATTGCCCTGCTTACCGTTTATGACATGTGCAAGGCTGTGGATCGCGGCATGCAGATGGAACAGATCCGGTTGCTGAAAAAATCCGGAGGTAAATCGGGAGAATGGGTGCGTTGAATCTTTTTTTATGAAAACTGTTCAGGTCAGTTTGCAGTCGGCTGGTCATGCGCTATATGCGCAATATGTTTGAGTGTATTGCGGTTACAGGGTGCAAACACATCCAGTCCCGGATTATATGTGGCGCTATCCACATCCATCAGGCCCAGCATTGAATGGAACAGGTTATCGTGCGAATAAAATTCGTGGCTGTTTGCTTTCAGGCAGGTTTTGTCAATGCCGGCATCGGCCGCATATTGATCTGACAGCCAGACAATAAACGGAATGTGTTTTTGCTCATCGGGGGCCATGAAATAGGGCAGGCCATGCAAATATAAACCTTCTTCGCCCAGTGATTCGCCATGATCCGACATGTACAGCATGGCGGTGTTGAATTGCTGGCTGTTCTGTTGCAGAAATTCGATTACGCCATTGAGTACATGATCCGTGTACAGAATGGTGTTGTCATAAACATTCACCACTTCTTCGCGGCTGCATTCATCCAGCTGGTTGCTGTTGCAGGCCGGTTTGAAAACGGCAAATTCCTGCGGGTAACGTAAATGGTAAGTGGGGCCATGACTGCCTTTCTGGTGCAGCACAATTACACTGTCAGTTTGCAGATGATCGACATATTGCTGAAGCCTGTCGAACAGAATGTCATCGTAACACTCGCCGTTTGCACATAACTGCGGATGTTTTTCATGCGATAAATCCCTGCTGTCCACTCGCGCGCATAATCCCTTGCAGCCGGAATTGTTGTCGCGCCAGGCCACCTGTACGCCGGCGTGCTGTAAAACATCCAGTATGTTTTCCTGGTGTCTGGCGGCGTCATCTGTGTAATGCTCGCGCCCCAGATTGGAAAACATGCAGGGTACAGAAACGGCCGTGGCCGTGCCGCAGGACCAGGCGTTGCTGAAATTGATAATGTCCTGCCGGGCAAGATTCGGATTGGTGTTGTGCGTGTAACCATTAAGCGAAAAATTACTGGCACGCGCGGTTTCACCCACAATCAGAATAACCAGATTTTTTTTACCGCGCTGAGGCCAGGTTGTCAGCAAATGCGCATCCTCGCCCAATGGGCTGACCGGACGTTTTTGAACCCAGTGCTGCTTGCCATAACCCTTGATGGCGTGCAGGTAATTGAGCGGGTTAATCAAATGGCGCAACTCATTGTGATTGCGGCCAAAAGAAACCAGATCCTTGTAAAAGGCAAAAGAAGTCGCACCAATCACACATAAAGTGAGTGCCAGATTGATAGCTCTGGCCAGCAACTCACGTGGCCATGGCTTGTACAGAATGCGGGTGCGGGCAATAATCAGTGCCGGAATTGCGCCGAAAATCAGCAGGTGTGCAAACAGCGCGGCGCTGAATAATTCCGTGGCTTCACGCGGATCGGTTTCGATGACGTTCTGCATCATGGTGATGTCGAGCATCACGCCATAACGCTGCATGAAATAACTGGCCACAGCGGAACACAGCAACAGAATAATGATCAGCGGTTTGAAAATATATTTGAAGCCAATGATTGTGATCAGCAAATTGATCAATGCTGTCATCAGCACGGCCAGCGCTGCAATCAGCGCGATGTTGTGCAGGGAGAAATAACCCAGGGCATCACTCGCCGCCTGCCAGAATGCAAAATTGCCGAGCAGCACCAGAAACAGTGATACATGCCAGCCGGCCGTATTGATACTGGCCTCGAAACTGAGCAGGGACCGAAGGGTTTGCCCGTGTTTTGACAGGGTCTGAAACATGACGAACACTTCCGCTGGCTGAACGACAAAAAGCATACGTCCGGATGTTTAACAAAAGCTTAACAAAACACGATTCCTTTACCCGCCGGTTGCAGCACTGGTTTGCCCGCCATGGCCGCCACGATCTGCCCTGGCAGCATCCGCGCACGCCGTACCGCGTGTGGCTGGCTGAAATCATGCTGCAACAGACCCTGGTGCAGACAGTGATCGGGTATTTCGGGCGCTTTGTGCAACGCTTTCCCGAAATAACGGACCTGGCCGTCGCGCCTGCCGATGAAGTCATGCGTTACTGGGCGGGGCTGGGTTATTACGCCCGGGCGCGCAACCTGCACCAAACCGCGCAGCTGATCTGCACAACCTGCAGTGGTGAATTCCCGCAAGACATCGACCGGCTCCAGCAACTGCCGGGCATTGGCCGCTCCACCGCCGGCGCGATTCTGGCGCAGGCGTTTGGCCAGCGTCACGCCATACTCGATGGCAACGTCAAACGGGTGCTGGCGCGCTACCACGGCGTTAACGGCTGGCCGGGCGAGCGCAAGGTGCAGGACCGGTTATGGCAATACGCCGAACGGCACACCCCGGATTCGCAACTGGCGGACTATACCCAGGCCATTATGGATTTTGGTGCCACCCTCTGTACGCGCGTAAAACCGCGCTGCCATGACTGCCCGATGCAGTCCGGCTGCCAGGCTTACCAGCATGATTGCGTAACCCGGCTGCCTGCCCCCAGGCCACGCAAAACCCTGCCGGTAAAAACAGTGTGCCTGCTGGTTTTGCGAGATAACGCGGGCCGGATATTGCTGGAAAAGCGCCCGCCTGCCGGCATCTGGGGCGGTTTGTGGAGCCTGCCGGAAACGGCTGTGGAAGTTGACCTGCCGGAGGCTTGCCTTCAGCGCTGGGGCTTCAGGCTTGCCGGCGTGAAATGCGGCACCGCATTTCGCCACACCTTCAGTCACTATCACCTTGATATCACCCCATGCCATGCCCGGGTTAAAAACCCCGGATTATGTGTGATGGAAGATGGCCGGTGGCTCTGGTATAACAGCGCCCAGTCGCCAAGGCCCGCGCTACCCGCGCCGGTGGCGCAGATCATCCAGCAGCTTCAAGAGGAAACCCCATGAGCCGTACTGTGCAATGCATCAAACTGAAAAAAGAAGCCGAGGGTCTGGCTGTGCCGCCCTATCCGGGTGAACTGGGCGTGCGTATTTACCAGAATGTATCCAAGGAAGCCTGGCAAGGCTGGCTGAAACACCAGACCATGCTGATCAACGAATACCGGTTAACACCCATCGAACCCAAGGCGCGCAAGTTCCTGGAAGAGCAAATGGAAAAATTCTTCTTCACCGAGCAAGGCGCCGACAAGCCCCGGGATTTTGTGCCGCCAGCAAAATAAAGTGACTCAAGGCGCGGGCAATCCGTGCTGCAACCCGGCGGGAATAAAACTTGACTCACAGGGGGGTTGCCGTTTTAATACGCGCTCCCAAAAAACCGCTGCCGTTCTGGCAGTGGCCGCAAATGGCCAGTTAGCTCAGTTGGTAGAGCAGGGGACTGAAAATCCCCGTGTCCTTGGTTCGATTCCGAGACTGGCCACCATCTTCCCGTTTCCTGATATTTTTGGCTTCAGGACCGTATTGAGCCTGTTTTTCGGTGGTTCGGTTATTCGGCTCATCCATGAGCTCTCACCCTGCGGGCTCGCTGCGCTCATTCAAATTCGCTCGCGCCAAACAGCCGGCCTGGGCTATAACTACCCACACTTCATTTTCCTGGCTGAGTATCATGACCAAAGATCCGGCTTCTTCCATTCTGGTTCGCCATTTTCGCCAGCGATTGTTGTGGCCGCTGCAGCTGACCTCGCTGGACGCAATGGCCAATAAACAGCATTGGCAATTGCTGGAACAGGATAAAAACAAAAAATGGCAAAGAATAAATAATGCTTTCAGTGTAAGTGCAGGGGAATTCAGTGAAAACATTTACAAGGAATTCGTTGTCTTTCTGCCCTATGTGCAACGATTTATTTATGGCGAGAGTCGCGGCCGGCACACACATGGCCTTGATGATCCTCCTGGTGATTCTGCCCTGAAGATTTTTCGCCGCCATGATGTGAAAAAAATCCGCGTGGTGTTGCGCGCAGGGGATGCGCCCATACTGCTGACAGTCGATCACATCGAGTTATGTTTCTTTGACGATATTGATATTGTGTTTCTCAATATCGAAGTTACAGCAGACAACTTGTCGCTTACCACAGCGCGTGATTTGCTTTACCGTTTTGGCCGCGCCTACCCAACCGGCTGGAATGATGCCGGACAGGGCGTGCATAACACACTGGATTGTGAATTGCTGGCAGAGGACGGAACCGTGCTGGCGCAATCCGATTCCGGTAATCGTGAAAAATTTCTTGCCTTTGCCTGTGAACACCGCGCGCCCTGCACATCATCGCACTGGAACTATCTGTTGCAGCCACTGGTGCTGAATGCATCCGATAATCCGGGCGATATCCGTTACGATCAGATTGAATATCACCGCATGCCGCTAATGGCGTATCTCGCCGTTGATGAGCCGCTGAATATTATGCGGCAGGAATGGTTGCGTCTGGGTCTGGTTGCTACCTTGCATCCGGATGAGCCGTTGCCATTAAATGATGCGCAGATTATCGATTTTGACAATCTTTACTGTTATGACCGTTACTGGGCGGGCAGTGAGGCAGGACCAAATACGCGATTTCTGTGCAGTGGCCGTGCCTTCATTGTAGTGGGGGATGCCCAGGAAAGTTATTTTCTTAATAATGAGCGCGGCATACAGGCGCAATTTCGCCACCAATATTTCATCATGTTTCTGATTTCACATTTTCATCGTGCAGCACTGCTGATTTTTTCTGATCGTCTGGTGGATGCCATTCACGATCTGGACATGCGCAACCCGAAATCCGTGCGCAAATTCCGTCAGCGCATTCATGCCAATTTTGAAGAATTTCTCAGGTTCACGCATCGCTACTGGTTTGATGAGTTGTCCGAACGGCCACACATGCAGGCGTTGCATCACATGTGCGCAAAACATCTGGGTAATGTGGCTTTATATGCCGAGGTAAAAGATGAGTTGCATGACATGAGCCAGTATCTCGACAGTGACGCACAGCGCCGCCAGTCTACAACGGTGGTGCGATTAACGGTGGTAACAACCTTCAGTCTGATTGGTACAGTTGCCACCGGATTTCTCGGCATGAATATTATCAGCGAGGCGGATGCACCGGTATGGCTGCGCTGGAGTTATTTTGCGTTAACGGTTATCGGTGCCAGCGTACTCACATTTGTAACGGTGATGAAATCAAAACAGCTGTATGACTTTCTGGATGTGTTATCCGAAGGCCGCTCATTTAAAAACAGGGTTGCCATGTTGTGGCCCGCGCGCAAGAATAGGCGCACCTGAAATTTTGTTGCGAGTACATCATGAATCTGAACAGTCTTTATATTCTCCTGCACATTATATCGGCGGTGATTTGGGTAGGCGGCATGTATTTCGCCTACATGTGCTTGCGCCCCGTTGCCGCCAGCCAGCTGGAGCCGCCACAGCGTTTGCGTCTGTGGGTAGGTGTGTTTGATAAATTTTTTCCGGTGGTGTGGGTGTCGGTGGTGCTGTTGCCGCTTACCGGTTACGTCATGATTTTTTCCATCTGGCAGGGCTTTGCTGCCACGCCATTGTATGTGCATCTCATGAATGGCATCGGTACGCTGATGATCCTGATTTACATGCATGTTTATTTCACACCGTTTGCGCGCCTGAAAAAGGCCGTCGCGGCTGAACAATGGCCAGCCGGTGGCGAGGCACTGGCACAGATTCGCAAACTGGTGGGACTGAATTTATCGCTGGGATTACTGGTGATTGTGATTGCCGGCGGCGGACGGTATTTTGTTTAATGAGCTTCTGATTAAGTATGAAATCGTCATTGCGAATCATCGCAAACGGTGAAGCAATCCGGTATTTAAAGGGTTTTATGGATTGCCACGACAC
>JAUPMA010000257.1 GCA_030836935.1 Pseudomonadota bacterium
TCCTCGGTTGAACGCTGGGTACGGCTGGCCAGCGTGCGAACTTCATCGGCCACCACGGCAAAACCGCGTCCCTGTTCGCCGGCTCGTGCCGCTTCAATGGCGGCATTCAGTGCCAGCAGATTGGTTTGCTCGGCCACGCCCTTGATCACATCCAGCACAGCCGTGATTTTCTGGCTGTCCTGTTCCAGCTGGCGAATGGTATCGGCTGCCGCTTCAATGTTTTTCGCCAGATCCTGAATCCGTGACACTGTCTGGCTCACTACCTGCTGGCCATTGCGGGTTTCGTCGTTCGATTCTTTCGCCGCGCTGGCCGCGTGGCTGATATTGCTGGCTACTTCATGCACGGCAGCGGTCATCTCGTTCATCGCCGTGGCTACCTGATCCGTTTCCGTGCGCTGCCGCGCCGTGGTCTCATCCGCCTTGCTCACAATCAATTGCAGTTCGCTCGATGTATCGGTCACCTGGTCACTCATACCGCGAATCTGCGCAATCATCTGCTGCAGATTGTCGCGCATTTTGTTGAGTGACAACGCCAGCTCGCCAATTTCATCACCGCGGCTGATCCGGTTGCTGACCGTAAGATCGCCATCTGCCAGATGCTGCAGCTGGTTAACAATTTCCGGCAATTCGCGTAACGCCCGCAACATGGCGACAAACAGAATCAGTACGAAAACGGCTTCCGCCGCACCGCCGATCAACAGTTGGGTAACCGCTGACTCCGACATTTCCTTCTGCTGTGTCAGGGCTTCATCCGCCCGGGTATGCGCCGAGGCCACAAACTCATCCACCAGCCCACCCAGCTTGCCGGCCGCTGCATCAAAGCGGTCCATCATCCGGTTGCCACCTGATGGCCCCTCGGCAACATAGGTCTTGGCCATTTGTTTACCGACTTCATAGTACTCATTGAAGACCGGCACCATGTCACGGTAGGTTGCCGCATGTTCGGCATCCACCTGCTGCAATTCATCAATTAACTGGTGAAACTGGCGGGCACTTTTTTCGGCTTCGTCAAAACCGTCGGCCAGGCCATCCTGGGCGCGGGTAGCGCTGATGTCTGTCAGCCATTGCTGCACCTGCACCACAGAAAGCTTGAGCTCGGCCGCCTTGTTCAGCACCACCATTTCCCGCTGCTGAATGTTGTCTGACAGCTGAACAATGTTCCTGAACGTGGCAATCAGTACCGTACTGGCCATGAAAATGACGATAATGAGAATCGTGGATAAAACGATGAATTTCTGCTTCAGCGACTGGTTATGGAAAATTTGCATAAGATCATTCCACTCGTTGTTATTTGGTTTGATGCATCGTCAGCCGCCCAGCCTCTGATGCCGCCGCCAATTACCCGCGTGACACATTAATTTCACAAAGAATAGCACTGAACTCAAAAATTGCCGCTGGCCCGGCGGATGCCGGATCCGCACTTGCGCGGCATTACCGGTTAACATCCGCCCATGGAAACTGCCGACACTACAGAACTCAGCCAGCACGATTTTGCCGCGCTGGCACCCGAAACCATTATCAGCGCGGTGGAAAGCCTCGGGCTGAACTGTGATGCGCGCGTGTTCGCGCTCAACAGTTACGAAAACCGCGTCTACCAGATCGGCATTGAAGACCAGCCGCCACTGATCGGAAAGTTTTATCGCCCCAACCGCTGGACTGACGAACAGATTATTGAAGAACACGACTTCACCACCGAGCTGGCCGAACTCGACATTCCGGTGGTGGCGCCGTTACGTTTTGATGGACGCAGCCTGCTGCATTACCGGCAATATCGCTTTGCCTTGTATCCGCGCAAGGGCGGGCGCACGCCGGAACTGGATAACCGCGAGCACCTGCTCTGGCTCGGGCGTTATCTGGGCCGCATTCATGCCGTCGGGGCTACCCGTCGGTTTCAGTACCGGCCGGGCGTTGATCTGCAAAGTTATGTCATCCGGCCTGTGGATTTTTTGCTGACCCACGGGTTTATTCCTGAATACCTGAGGGATGTTTACCAGGGTTTGATTAATGCACTCATGCCGCGGCTGGAACAGCATTTATCAAGCGTGTCCTACCAGCCGATCCGGCTGCACGGCGATTGCCATCCCGGCAACATTTTGTGGCACGATAGCGGCCCCAACTTTGTCGATTTTGATGACAGCCGCATGGGGCCTGCGGTGCAGGATTTATGGATGCTATTATCGGGCGAAGAGGATGACCGCCGGCACCAGCTGGATGTGCTGCTCGACGGCTATTTCCAGTTTCATGAATTCAACCTGGCGGAAACAAAACTGATTGAAACCCTGCGCTGCATGCGCATTGTGCATTACAGCGGCTGGCTGGCCCAGCGCTGGACCGATCCGGCATTTCCGGCTACGTTCACCTGGTTCAACACACCGCATTACTGGGAACAACAAATCTTGCAGCTCAGGGAACAGCTGGCACAGGTACAGGAAGATTAAGGGCTAACAAATGAAAATTACTCACCGGTTATTTGCCAGCATTGTCATTACCGCACTGGCCTTTATTTTTTTGCTGGCCGTTATCGACATTGTTGCCGGCAAACAGCAAAACTCCCAGGAAATCCGCACCGTCATCAGTCAGCTCGACAAACAGTTTTTGCATGCCCAGATAGAAGTACGCACGCATGCAGACAACCCGCAGTTTGTTGAAAATGTTTTCAAGCAAATTGATCTGACGCGCGAAAAACTGCAACCATTGAGCGCCGCAAAATATGGCGAAATCACCCGGCTCACGGAAAAACTGGATACCTACCAGGAAAAATTCATGGAGCTGGCCACCGCCAGCACCCAGGTCAGCGCCATGGAACAGGCGCCCGGCAAGGACATGAATATCTACGCCCGGTTATTGCAGCGCAAACAAAAACTGACTGAAGAACTTGCCATAACAGAAAATGAAATTACCCAACTGATTCAGGCCATCGACCACCGGCTTGAAAAATACATCACCCGAAAGGATTTATCCCTGGAAAGATTACGCTGGATCAGCGCGCTCAGCATTATCTTCATCACCCTGATATTAACCAATCACCTGGTTGGCAGTTTTACCAAACCTTTCAAGCGGCTGATTGCCCACATCAATTTACTGGCCGCAGGCCAGTTAAACCTGCAAACCGATATTACCGGCAAGGACGAACTGGGCCAGCTTGGCAGGTTGCTGAACAGCATGAGCCGGCAACTTGATCGCGCCTTTGATGAGCTGAAAAGCGAACGCGACACACTGACCCGTACTGTTGAAGAACTCAAACGAACGCAACACGACCTGCAACAGACAGAAACCAAATACAACCGCCTGTTTGAAACATCGGCCGATGCCATACTGATTCTGAATGGCGAAAAAATCATGCAATGCAATCGCGCGGCGCTCCAGTTATTTAATGTTGACTCGATTGAAGCCTTCAGGCGGCTGCACCTGTCTGATTTGTCACCCGACAAGCAAGGCAATGGCGAAGCTTCCTTCCTTGCCATCAGCCAGCATATTTCTGCCGCCTACAAACTTGGCGAACATCAATTTGAATGGCTGCACAAACAGTATCAGGGTGAGATTTTTACGGCCCGCGTTATATTTACCGTACTGGATCTTGGCTACACGCAGTTGTTGCAGGCGGCCATTCGCAGAATCTAGTCTGGATTTTTACCAACCTGAATATTTCATCAGGAAAAAGATTTCGCCGTTCCTCGGCAACTGCTCCCGGCGTTGCTCTACCTCCTGCGTTTTATTTTTTAACGCCTGGCAAACCGCCAGAACAAAACAGACAGGCCGGCAACAACAAGCATCAGCAGCAGATAATTGCGCCACCAGGCATACGGCGTTCTGCCCTGCAATGGCTGTACGGTTGCATTCAATACATGAATCCGGAATTGCGGCGATTGCGCCACAACACGTCCCTTGTGATCAATAACAGCCGACACACCGGTATTGGTTGCGCGCAATAAATAACGCCCCGCTTCAAGTGCGCGCATACGCGCAATCTGGTGATGCTGCCAGGGTTCGATCGAATCCTCGAACCAGGCATCATTGCTGACATTTACCAGCAAAGCCGCTTCTGGCAAATCGCGCATCACATCGCGGTCAAAGACATCCTCAAAACAGATATTGATGCCCACCGCATGACCGGCGACCGTCACCAGTTCCTGATCAACACTCGCCGCCGCAATATCCGACATCGGAATGTTGATCCAGCGCCGGAAAAAATCCAGCGCCGACCGGAAAGGATAATATTCTCCCAGCGGCACCAGATGACGTTTACGGTAAAGTCCATCGCGCAAGCTGAGTACGCTGTTGTAATAAACACGCCGCTCACTGTCGCCGGTAAAAATTCCGAACAGCACTTCACTGTCCTGTTGCAATGCGCGCCGGCGCAGGTATTCGATGTAATCCGGAACACGATGCGCAAAATCCGGCACAGCTGTTTCCGGCCAGACGATCAAATCGCTTTCCCAGCTTGATTCCGTCAGATGGCGATAACGCTCCAGGGTAATTTCGCGCATGCCGTATTGCCACTTCTGCTGTTGCGGCACGTTGCCCTGCAGCAGCGAAACACGCATCGGCTCACCGCTTTTTTCCACCCATTCAATTTGCAGCAACAACCAGCCGGACAACCAGATCACGACCAGACACAGCCAGATCATGCGCCATTGTTTTTTGTCCAGCCACAACAGCGTCAGCAACCCGGCCGTCAACGCAGCGAAATAACCCGCGCCCAGTCCGCCAATAACCGGCGCATAACCCGCCAGCGGCGTATCAATTTGCGCATAACCGGTTTGCAGCCAGGGAAATCCGGTAAACAGCCAGCCACGCAACCATTCACTGCCTACCCAGAGCGCCGGTAATACTGCAATAATTTTTATCAGGCGCGATGTTCTGAAAAATTTCTGCGCCAGATACATGGCCAGCGCCGGAAAAATCGCGAGATAGGCCGACAGCATTGCCAGCATGATAATCACCAGCCACAGCGGTGTGCCGCCGTGATAGTGCAGACTGTAATAAATCCAGTGCACGCCATGAAAAAACCAGCCCAGACCAAACAGCCAGCCCAGCAATGCCGCACGGCCGGCCGATTGTTCATGCACCAGAAAAAACAGCCAGCCAAGTAACAGATAAATCAGCCAGAACTGATCATAAGGCGCATAGGCCAATGGCATTAACAAACCGGAAAACAGCGCGCTGGCAGGCAACAGATATGGTGTTATGGTGTTTTTATTATTGAATACATTCATGATGTCAGGGCTCGGGAAAAAACGGTATCTGATAATGCCAAAAATTTCCCGGCATCAACCCTTGCAGGAATGAAAACGGAGCGCACGGGAAATGTTCCGTCTTTCCCTGCATCATTTGTGGTGAAGGTTTTTCAACGCACAGGAAAGCTCATTAAATTGTCATCGCGAGGCGCAACCCGCCGTGGCTGTCATTGCGAGACACGAAGTGTCGTGGCAATCCAGAAATGCCCATAAATACTGGATTGCTTCACCGTCTGCGACGGTTCGCAATGACGATTTCATACTTGTTCAGATATTCCCTGGCGAATCCGCATTATTTCGCCGATGCAATATCCGCTTTCACCTTTTCCATATCCAGTGATTTCACCTGAACAACCAGTTCTTCCAGCGCTGACGCGGGCAGCATGCCGGCCTCGGCAAAAAGAATGATCTGCTCGCGGAAAATCATCAATGTGGGAATGGAACGGATCTGGAAATGTCCGGCAATGCCCTGTTCGATTTCAGTGTTGATTTTGCCAAACACAACGTCGGCATGTTTTTCGGATACCGATTCATAAATCGGCCCGAATGATTTGCAGGGTCCGCACCAGGGCGCCCAGAAATCCACGATCACGATATCGTTATTCGTTACGGTGGATTCAAAATTGTCTTCGTTCAGTTCAATCGTTGCCACGACAGGTCTCCAGGTTACGGGCGGGTGATTCGTTAATCGACCCTACAGGCCGCGATTGTACAGAATCATCGTTTTCTAATATATGACTTAAAAGAAGGGATTCAATCCCTGCCGCTACGCTTGGCGCGGCCCGTAAAGCTTGCGGTACAACCCATCCTGCGCCACCAGTTCCTCATGGCTGCCCTGTTCGATGATGCGGCCCCCGTCAAATACATACACCCGGTTGGCCTGTTTCACCGCGCTCAGGCGGTGCGCAATGATGAGTGTGGTGCGCTGCTGCAAAAACTCCTGCATGGCCTGATGCAGCCGGTATTCGGTTTCACTGTCGAGCATGGAAGTAGCTTCGTCCAGTATCACCACTTGCGGATTGGCCAGCAGCATGCGTGCAATTGCCAGCCGCTGCCGCTGGCCGCCGGATAACCGCACACCCTTCTGGCCAATTAATGTATCCAGCCCGGCCGACAGCTCATGTACAAAATCTCCCAGCTGGGCAATCTCCAGCGCCTGCCATAAATCCGCATCCGCGCGTGTTGTACCCAGGCACAGATTATTGCGAATGCTGTCATTAAACAGCGCCGGATGCTGCAATACCGTAGCCACATGTTCGCGCACCACATCCAGGCCGATTTCATCCGTTGGCACGCCATCAAAACAGACCCGCCCGGATTGCGGCGGATACAAACCTAAAATCACTTGCACCAGCGTGGATTTGCCACCGCCACTGGCGCCGACCAGCGCCACTTTTTCACCGGCATGAATCTGCAAACTCACATCATTCAGCACCGGCTCGCCCTGACCATAGGCAAACTGCACATGCTCAATGCTTACCGCCACCGTGTGTTTGCCGGCAAACGGATTGTGTTTGTGCGCATACACCGGTTCACGCTGCAACGCAAACAAACGATTGAGCCGCACCAGTGCCGCATTCGCCGAGAAATAACTGAACTGTATGCCAATCACTTCCTGCACCGGCGTCATCATGAACCACAAATAGGCATACACCGCGAACATCTGGCCAACGCTCAAACCGGAAAACACCACCATCAGCATGCTGATGGCACGAAACACTTCAAAGCCGAATAAA
>JAUPMA010000258.1 GCA_030836935.1 Pseudomonadota bacterium
ACTTCTGCTGTGAAGGAAGCTGCGGCCAGTAAACTGGGCCTGGATATTTTTTCTGTCTGACTGAACTGAAAATGTCCGTACTCGCACATATTGTCTATATTGAAATCAGTTTGCAAATCCCGCATGCCCAGTCGCTGAAGGAGAAACGGCGTCATGTAAAAAGCATGCGGGACAGGTTGCGGGCCGGGTTCAATATTTCGGTGGCTGAAATTGGATCACAGGATGAATGGCAACATTCGGTTATTGGCGCGGTAATGATCAGTCATGACAAGCATTACTTGCAGTTGCAGGTTAGCCGTCTTGAAAATTTTCTGCTTGAGTTTCGCGATGTGGTGCTGGCTGGTATTGATGTGCAGTGGTTATAAGTAATTTACGGATACACTGGATGGTAATAAGTAGTTTCTATTATTATGGAGTGAAACCGGTGTTAGACTTTTATCAGACATTGCGAGGATAAGATTATGACCAAGCCATCTCTCAATACCAATCAGCAACTAGTCAGTTGCGAAATCTGCCTGAAATCGATTCCGGTATCCGAAGCAAAAAGTGCTGAAGCTGAAGATTATGTGGCCTATTTCTGTGGGCTGGAGTGTTATGACCAGTGGAAGCATCAGGAAAGCCAGCATGCGTCTGGAGTTGCCAGAAAACCGAAGGAAGCAAAGTAGTAGGCCGCAAACTGACGAATGAATGCCAGTGCATGCAATGTATTCATGGATCATTTTTTTCATGACACATGAATTTGTGTTTGTGCAATATTCAGCTTACATAGCCCAAAACTGAAGACAGATAATGAAAACGCTGATTCTCGTCAGGCATGCCAAATCCAGTTGGGATAACCAAACGCTTGATGACTTTGAGCGGCCGCTCAATGAGCGTGGCAAGCGTGATGCGCCGCGTATGGCTCAGTTTCTGAAAACATCCGGCATGGTTCCGCAACACATTATAAGCAGCCCGGCCAGGCGGGCGAGAAAGACCGCAAAAATCCTTGCTGAATATTTATTGAATGACGCCTCTGCCATTGAGCTGGTGGGCGATATTTATGAAGCTGCATCGGCAGATTTGTTCAGGATTGCGCGAACTGTGGAGGACAAGGTTGAATGCTGCATGCTGGTTGGCCATAACCCCGGGATGACGGATTTCGCCAATGACCTGATCAATAATGACAATGATCATATTGAAAACATTCCCACCACTGGCATCGTGATATTGAATCTGGATTTAAAAAGCTGGCAATCCGTTGGTGAGGGTACAGCGGTATTACGGCAGTTCATGTATCCGGATCGTTTGCCAGACGAATCCCGGGGCGGTTGATTTTCTTTTGCGGATATCTTTATGTGCGTTTCCGGTAAACCGCCATAATTGCTTTCAGTTCCTGCAAAACGGAAACAATTTCTTCCCTGTTGAGACCATTGGTTTCATCTGTTCTTTCTCCGCGTTCAAGCTGTTCAATAATTTCATTGACACGATTACAGCCAAGATTGCAGATTTGTTCGATGATTTTTGTGGCTTTATGGCATGTCATATATTTAACGAATGATATTCTGTTGCCAGATCTGGAATGTCGGATAACGCTGATATCCCTTGCTCAACACATAAGCCAGAATATTTTTTAACCGATACAGGCGTATAACCGAATCGACGCGGATAATTTCGTTGCCGTGTTCGTCAAAAAAAAGCAAAGTCGGCGCAAAACTCAAACCCAGCTGGTGAGCCCATTTTCTGGCCGTGGTTTTTTTTCCGTCCGGTGTGATGACCGGGGTGTCGGAATGCGTATCCAGTTGGGCTGTATCCAGATTGCGCAGGAAAGTATTCACTTCAACATCGCTTAATGGCCCGGCATGCAGGACATCGCAGGCGTGGCAACGGGGATGTTCAAAGAAAATCACCAGGGGAGTTTTCCCGGGTAGGCTGCTGCGGTCAAAGTTGTAGGGAGGTGAAATGAAGGCATCATTTTCATTCAATTCTTCCTGACCAAAACTCATTGCCGCTTCGGCACGTTCCAGATAATTCGCAAACGATTCACGCTGGTAATGTTTGTCGGCGGCGTATTCAAGCGCGGCACGAAACTGATAGGGCGGACGAAAACCGGGCAGGTGCAGGGCCAGTTTTCCCTGGGTGTTATAAATCAGCAGGGAAGGCGTGAAGTCAGTCTTCATGAGTACGGCATATTCTTTTTCTGTGTAAATCCGGCCATTGAAATCGGTAACATTGCGCTGGCCGCGTACATCAATGGCAATCACATCAAAATTCTTCCGCGTGTATTGAATAATGTCTTCGCTGTTCCAGTTGACTTTGATCTGTGCATCGCAATAAGCACAATCGTGACGATGAAAATAAACAATCAGGCCACGCTTGCCGGATTGAGAAGCTTCCATGAGGCTGTCCCTGAGATCCAGGAAACTTAACTTGAACCAGTCGGGCAGTTCAATGGCTTCAGCCAAAGGCCGGTCATCAAACGCAAGGGGATCTTTTGATTCGGGCAGAGTGTGGCCAGTCTGGATAAAACCGATCAGGCACAAACCGAACAGTATTTGTTGAATGCGTACAGGCATAATCAGTCGTTATATTTGGACAAAGTAATCATACATGTCTTGTCAGCTTTTGTGTGCATGAGCGAGGTATTCATGGCTGCGCATTTCTTCCAGGCGGCTGCGGGTTCGCTGGAATTCCATCATGAGTTGTCTACCTGTGTAAAGTTCGCCCGGCGTTGTGGCTGCGCTGGCAATCAGTTTGATATTGCGATCGTAGAATTCGTCTATGAGGTTGATAAAACGTGTAGCCATGTCATCGCTGGCTTCATTGAGTTGCGGGATGTCGGAGATAAACACGGTGTGAAACCGGCGCGCAATTTCAATGTAATCGGGCGTGGCGCGTGGGCTGCTGCAGAGCATGCCGAAATCAAACCAGGCTATGCCATCGATATGCCGTTTGGTGGTGATTTCGCGGTAATTGATCATCAGTTTTTCTGTTTTGTAATCAGTGCAGGGCGCAATCTCGGCAAATCGCATACTGAGCCGGTTGTTGGTTTCTTCACCCAGCGGGGTGTACCAGACTCCGGCTTTTTCCAGCAGCCGCAGGCGATGATCCACACCGCCATCTACCCGGATGATTCGGGTGAAAGATTTTAAAAGCTTGATGGCAGGCAAAAACTGTGAGCGCTGCAAACCGTTTTTGTACAAATCGTCAGGTGGCTGGTTGGATGTGGCGACCAGTGTGACACCCTCGTGGAACAGGGCGTCGAGCAAACCGCGTAACAGCATGGCATCGGTAATGTCGGCAACATGAAATTCGTCCAGGCAGATTACTCTGGCATGTCTGGCAAAATTGAATGCGATGAGTTTGACCGGATCACGCTGGCCCCTGAGCAGGCTGAGTTCATCGTGTACGGTTTGCATGAAGTGATGAAAATGCAAACGCAGTTTTTGTTTGACCGGAAGATTTTCGTAAAACAGGTCCATCAGCCAGGTTTTGCCGCGGCCAACAGATCGGAA
>JAUPMA010000259.1 GCA_030836935.1 Pseudomonadota bacterium
GCGACATTCTGGCCGGAAATTCGCACCATATTTTCACGCCAGTTGAGCTGTGGTGTGTCAATCAAGTCAAGTTCATCACTTAACGCGGTGCCGCCAACGTAAGCCGTGATGCCGTCAATCAACAGCAGTTTGCGATGGTCACGAAACAGCATTAACGAATGTTTGCTGGTGATTAGCGGATTATAAATGGCAAGCCGGATGCCGGAATCACGCAGTATCTGCCGTCTCTCTTCACTGATGTTGCGCGAGCCAAAGTCATCAAGCAATACGCAAATGGTTATGCCACGCTGCGCGGCACTGGCCAGCGCAGAAAAGAACAGTTCGCTGATTCGCCCCGGATTGGCGAGATACATTTCAAGCAGGATATATTCACGGGCATTGTTGATGTCTGCCAGCATGGCAGGGAAGAATTGTGGCCCATCCACCAGCAAATCAAAATGATTGCCGGTTTGCCAGTCGAATTTATATTTTGTGTTCCGTTGTGCGTATTGCATAAGTGTTAACAGGAAATACGATCATGGAAATAACCGATTCTAATCCTGTTCGATATCGTGAACAGTTAATCTTTGTATTGCAACCATTGCAATTTGGTTTGCAGTCATGCGAGTCCTGTGCCTGCGGTATTCACACGTCCTTGTGCATTACGCAAATAAAAGAGAAAACGTTTTTTCCTGATGAAAAATTCAGGCGGGTTGTTTATTGAGAACCTGCAATGACCATGTGTTCCTGGCGGTGGTTATTTCAGTGATTGACAAACTGCTGCCGGCTGAGTGCTATGTAATCCACCAGTATGTGACTGGTTTCAGTCAGTAATGGCAATTCTTCCCTGGAAGCGCCTTCTTCGGAATCGACGGGAGTTTCGTTCTTGTCGTCAAGTTCTTCAAGCGTTGCAATCGCTTTCATGCCCTTGAGTTTGCGGCGTTCGTTTTCCAGTGCCAGTTGCTGGGTCTCCAGTTTTTTCTTTTCGCCGAGACGTGTTTTTTCATTAAGGGTTAATTCCTTGATGGCACTGCGTTGTTCGATGAGTTCACTGGTTTTGATCAGGTAAACATAGTCCGGATCTCTGGGTGCGCGCTGTTTATGCAATTCTACCAGTCGCGGAATCTTGGCAGAAAATTCCGGCCAGCTTTCAAACTGGGCAGGGCGTATGCGATCCCAGGGCAAGGCGCCCTTGAGCGCGCTCTCGCCAATTTCATTGACGTTATAGAGTGAAGGTAAATTGATATCGGGAATTACGCCGCGGTTTTGGGTGCTGTCGCCGGTGATGCGATAAAATTTTTGCTGGGTGAGAGTGATTTCGCCATAGGACAGTGGCATCTTGGCCTGCACCGTGCCTTTGCCGTAAGTCTGGGTGCCGATGATGATGCCGCGATGATAATCCTGAATGGCGCCGGCAAAAATTTCGGATGCCGAAGCCGACAGGCGATTGACCAGTACTGCCAGCGGACCCTTGTATACAATCTCGGTATCGCGGTCATCATGCACTTCAACCCGGCCAGATGTATTGCGTACCTGCACGGTGGGTCCGGTTTCAATAAACAGCCCGGTGAGTTCAACCACTTCGCGCAATGCGCCGCCGCCGTTATTGCGCAAGTCAATCACCACACCATCGACTCCTTCGGCTACCAGTTCCTTCAGCAGTTTTTTTACATCACGTGTGGTGCTGCGGTAATTCGGATCGCCACGTTCAGCCGCTTCAAAATCAATATAAAACTTGGGCAGGGTGATAACGCCGATGCGATATTTTTTCCCATAGTCATTCATTTCCAGAATTTGTTTACTGGCTGCGCGATCTTCCAGGTTCACCTTGTCGCGGGTAATGGAAATTAGTTTTGTCTGCTGTGTATCAGCGGCGTTGCCGGGCAGAATGGATAAACGTACTACGGTATTTTTCGGGCCGCGAATCAGGTCAACCACATCATTCAGACGCCAGCCGACCACATCAACAATTTCGCCGTCCTTGCCCTGGCCAACACCGACGATCCTGTCATTGGCCTTGAGCTGGCCGGCCTTGTCGGCCGGGCCGCCGGGAATGACTTGCATGACCTTGGTATATTCGTCTTCGGTTTGCAGCATGGCGCCGATGCCATCGAGTGACAAACGCATCTGGATATTGAAATTTTCAGCGGCGCTGGGTGACAGGTATTGAGTGTGCGGATCATAGCTTGCCGTAAATGAATTCATGAACACGTTGTACACGTCTTCACTCTTGGTCTGTCGTGCCTGATTCACGCGAT
This sequence comes from Pseudomonadota bacterium, assembly GCA_030836935.1. Taxonomy (GTDB): domain Bacteria; phylum Pseudomonadota; class Gammaproteobacteria; order SZUA-229; family SZUA-229; genus JACPVK01. Next base: position 2,238 of record JAUPMA010000259.1, read on the forward strand.
TGCTGTAGCGCTTGCGCAGCAGTTCGGTAATGGCAGGCAAATCCTTGCCCGTGAGTTTCAGATTCAGTACATCGTTCTTGACGCGCTTGCGCCAGAGGTCGTCAAGCTCGGCCAGTGTTCTGGGCCAGGGTGAGTGTTCACGGTCAAATTGCAGGTTTTCGTCGATCTTGAAATCGATTTTGTCCAGCCCCTGATCCAGGCTGTTATGCAGATATTGCAGGCGATCAAAAAGACGCAGCTGGAAAATGTTGAAAATGGCAAAAGCCGGCTGCATGTTGCCGGTTTTAAGCGCATCATCCATGCGTTCGCGCAATTTGTTGAATTCATCAATATCGGATTGCAGAAAATAGCTGCGTTCCGGATCGAGTTCGTTGATATAACTGTCAAGGATCAGGGCGGAAAGACGGTCATCAAGAAACACGCTGTTGCGCTGGTAATGCCAGTGTTGCAGGCGGGTGACAATTTCAGCCGTGGCACGGTTGTGTTCGGTCAGCGGTTGCAGCTTTTCAGGTGGTGCCAGCGGCTGTGCGCAGACACTGACAGGTAACAGAAAAATAACAAACAGCAGGTGTAACTTTTTGAAAAAATGCATAGAAATAGGATTGGGTAGTGGCTGCGTGGGGTGCTGGACCCGGAGGCTTGCTACTATACCGGCACCCCGCGATGAAATGAAGCGGCAACATTGTTATGATGCGTTTCTTTTCACAAGATATGCTCTACAGGCTGATGATGAATAAATTAATGTGGTTATTGAGCCTGGTCGCAACCTGCCTGATGGCGCCGGCCATGACGGTTGCCGGCGATGCAGCATCGACCGGTGCCGTCACGGCGAGTGTCAGCGCCGAAGATATCTATCGTGACTTGCAGGATCGCATCTTTCAGGTGCAGGTCATTGATATCGCATCCAACAAGAAAATGACAATTGGAACCGGCTTCAGGGTGTCTGCCGATGGCCTGATTGCCACCAATTACCATGTTGTGGCCGAGTACCTGCATGCGCCGGAAAAATACCGCGTTGAATATCTGGCGCAGGATGGCAGCAGCGGTATTGTCAAACTGCGCGACATTGATGTGATTCATGATCTGGCGGTTGTTCAGGCCCAGTTGCCGGGCGAGACATTTCTCGAATTGACCAGTCGTTCGCTGGCCAAGGGCGCGCGTATTTACGCCATTGGCAATCCGCATGATCTTGGCATGAGCATTGTAGAAGGCAACTATAACGGGCTGCTGGAAAAATCGCTTTACGAAAAAATCCTGTTTTCCGGTGCACTGAATCCAGGCATGAGCGGCGGGCCCGCGCTGAACCGCAGGGGCGAAGTGATTGGCATCAATGTTTCCACGGCCGGCAACGAATTGAGCTTTCTGGTGCCGGTACATTATTTGCGCAGCCTGCTTGCGGAAGTTGAGAAAGCGGCCGGGCAGGAAATCGACTTGACACAACGCATAGCGCAACAATTGACAGCCAGCCAGCAAAGAACCATGACGCAACTGCTGCGGGCAAAATGGAAAACCATGCGGCTGGGTGATGCAGAAGTGCCGGCAGAACTTGAAACCTATTTCAAATGCTGGGGCCAGACCGAAAACAAACCGGAAATGCTGTACAGCCATACCTACAGCGCCTGCGCCAGCCAGGACAGTATTTATATTTCAGATCATTTTGAAACTGGCAGCCTTGATTTTCGTTACGATCTGCTGAACACAGACAAACTCAACAGCATGCAGTTTTACAATTTGTACACAGAAAAATTTGCCGAAGGTTACAGTACCAATCAGGCGGATAAGGAAGACGTGGGAAATTATCGCTGCAATACGCGCTTTGTGGATACAGGCAGCAAAACATGGAAAGCTGTTTTGTGTTTTCGGGCCTATAAAAAACTGGCCGGCCTGCATGACATGGCATTGAGCATGGCAAGCCTGGGCAGCGATAACAGCGGCTTGCTGGTTAATGTAAATGCATCGGGGCTGAACCGGGAAAATGCCATGGCACTGGCGCGAAAATTCATGGAGAACATTACGTGGCAGAACTGATTATTGAAATTCACGATGCGCACCGGCGCATGCCGGCCTATCGGCATATTGCCCGATTTCCATTACGTATTGGCCGCGGATACAGCAATGATATTATTCTTAACGATCCCTATGTTGCTGCTGAACATGTGGTGATTGATACTGCTGAAAATGGCTGGCAGTTGCGCCAGCTGGATACGGTCAATCCGCCACTGCATGGCGGTAAACTTGTGGCGCAGAACAGCTGTGAAATTCACTCGGGGGATGAACTGGTTCTGGGAAAAACCCTGATGCGGTTTTTCAGTCCGCAGCATCCGGTGGCACCTGCCAGGGGATTGCATGACAGTTTTGCCGGCATGCTGGAAGTGACCCGCGAATTTTTGGCGGTGAGTGTTCTGTTGCTGGTGTTGTGGCTGGCGCAGATGCTCAATGAATTTCTGGTTACCAGTGAAAGCATGCCGCTGCAAAGGCTGGCCGCTGACACCTTGCCAGTTGTCGGCGCTGCATTGTTATGGGCGATGTTGTGGAGCCTGATTGCATTTGTGGTGCGGCGTAAAATGGATTATCTGTTTTTTCTTTCAGTCACCATATTTTATTTTCTTGCCGATATGCTGCTGGAAAATGCAATCAACTACGTTGCTTTCAATACACGCGATATTCTGTTGCCGGAAATCCTGAGTTACATTACCGGCGGCGTGCTGATGATGCTGATGTTTTATGCCAGCATGGGTCATGCCATGACCATGTCCAGACGGCGCAAACTGGTTTTGTCCAATGTGTTTGCCTGGACGCTGGTGGCGGTGCTTGGTTTTGTGATGCAGGCCAACCAGCCGGCATTTAATCCTGATCCAGAATATCCTGCCGTACTCAAGCCGCTGTCTGCGCAATGGGCGGAAACGCAATCCATGGATGATTTTTTGCAGGAATCAGAAAAATTGTTTGATGTACTGAAGAAATAGCCGGAGCAAATATCACGAATAAAA
>JAUPMA010000260.1 GCA_030836935.1 Pseudomonadota bacterium
CTTGGCTGATATCGATTTCTTCAAAAAAATCAATGATAATTATGGCCATATTCAAGGCGATTCAGTGTTGCAAGAAGTGGGCCGCATCTTTGAGACAGCACTTCGGAAGCATCTCGATGTCGCCTTGAATATGGCCATAATTATCATTGATTTTTTTGAAGAAATCGATATCAGCCAAGACGACAGCACCTAACCAAATTGTTTTCCTCTTTTGGCGTTGAAATGCTTTTTCCAACTCAACCCGAATTGCGCGACTATTCAATAAACTGGTTAATCCGTCATAGCTCGCCAATTTTTCAAATTGAGTTTTCATTAAAACAGAACTCAACATATTGCACATGATTTCACAAACCCGTACTTCATGCTCACGGACGCCTGATTCATTACCAAAAAAATCACCTGCCAGCAGGTAGCCGTGGCCTAAGTTCTCCGGCATATATATCGACCCTACAATATCGCAGCCCCACCCGGGGATATTAATAGCCGAAACATTCCGATTCTTAAAGGCACTAACTTCATTCGTAAATTCCACGCGGGGATTATCGACCTCTAGGCATATTTTTGTGCCTTCCACCAAATCCGGCCTTATATGCTCAGGATTGCAAACAGTCATGACTTCCAGAATCAAATCATTTTCGATTACGTTTGTAATTTTATATAAAACGCTAATGTGAAAGCCCAATGCCTCATTAATTATTTGTAGCGGTTTCTCAAAATAGCTTTGATCTTTATGGGGGACATTGGTTAAGTGGTAACTCAATTCACCCAATTGATTTAAAAGGAATTCTGCAGAATTTATCACTTTTACCATCAAAAATATTCCTTACTTAAAGAAGCTCATTGAATTTAAGTCTTTCCACTTGCGTGACCGGGGATGCTTGTTCACGGTTCAATTGCCGGCGAGGTGAATTTGGGAATGGATTCGATGGTCAGAAGCAAGTCATCCATAGTAATGTCAGATTCTTTGATTTTCTGCTTGATGCTAGTGCAGCGTTCTTTCCTTGCCGCAGCATTGCTTAAATTTCAAGCCACTCCCACACGGACAAGTCTCATTGCGCCCAATTTTAGTCGTTTCCCGCTTAGTTGGAACAGGCTTCGTTCTGAAATGCCAGTAATGGTAAATACCCGCAACAGACTTGGGAAGCGTGTCCGCACATTCCTGCTGCAATTTCGCATATTCCTCATCTGGCAGGTATTTCTTCCCCCTTCTTTCAGATTCTTCCTTGAATGCGCCGGACAAAAGTAAAATCGGGAATGTCAGCTTCTTCAGGGGTTCGTTTCCCGTGCTCAGCCATTCCTCAGTGGAAAGCCCCCAACCCAGGATGTAGCCCTCGCACCATGTCTGGTAATCCGGCTGCTGGTCGGCGACCAGTAGGGATTTCAGAATAAATTTTATTGGCTGATTTTCACCGAGCTCCGAGGCCACGCCATTATAGAAACGCATCACCAGTGCCATGAACTCCTGAACCAGCCCCATTAATTCGTGTTCCGGCCCAATCTTGACAACTTCATGTATCCATCGGCCTGGCGCGATGTTGTCCGGTGCGCTGATAACGGCGCACAAGAATCCCTGTAATTTGTCCAGGCTCATGGCATTCCCATTGAAAATGGGTGAAGCCAGCAATTCCTCCAATCTTGTGAGTTCCTGCTTCGAAAGTGTGTTTGTTAGCATGAATGACCTATATGTTCTATTGGATAAGCTTTGTTCTGCGCGTTTTGATTGTATCAAGAGCAGCGCCGATTGTCGGTATGCGGTGCAAGGTTAATCAGGAAAACCCTTTCATATCAGTCAATATCCACTAACCTGTTAATGCGTCCATGAATCAGATCCATGGACGCCGCCTCGAATATGGGATCATCTCTATGGCAACTTGTGTGTTTCATCCAGTCAACCATCTCAAATTTACTCAATTCAGGGTAAAATACTCGTTTTTTCTCAAGTGCGGGTGCACGTACAAGGTAAAGCGCATTATGGACCTGAATCAATTCCTGGGGCTGGGTGACGGTTCTGAAGACCCACAAGAAACCCGCAAACGCCTTCAGCTTTATATCAACTTGAAGTTGTCATCGTCGGGGCAGCCGCCCTGCCTGGATGGCGGAAGTGGCGATTTCCTGGCCGTTGCGCACGATCTTCTGAAAAGCTATCGGGAAAAATCCAGATTATTGAGCGGCTACCTCTGCCCACCCGATCAGCGTATCCAGACTTTCCTTGACGACTATCTTGCCAATGCCGCAGATGGCGCCGTACCCAGGCTGCCTGAAAACACGCTGATACTCGATCGCCATGGTGTGGCCAGGGAGCTTTCCCTGCCGGTGAACAAGAGTGAGTTCAAGGGTGATTATGTCAGCAGTTATCGCATCCGCAATGGCGTGCTGCACAACCCGGTCAGCGACCGTCGCACGACCAAGGGATTGTTCCACGTAACCGAGGGTGGTCTGCCGATCCCCGGCGATAAGAAGGCAGTCCCCAAAGCTACTTTTGCACGCCTGTTGCGCGAGGCATTCAACCCGCCGGAGCATCTGCTGCACTTGCCGTTCACTGCTGGGCAGCCGCAGGAAGCGGCGATGTTCGTTTCGCTTCTGCTGCGCCCGGTAATCTGCCCAGAAATTCCGGGCCGCGAGCCGGAAAAGATCATGGAGATTCGTTTCTTCGCGCCCGGCGGCCTGGTGAGTAATCTGGATTTTGTAGAAAGCATCTTCGGCAATGGCGGCAACCCTGTCCTGGCGTCGAACGATGTCGGACTGGACGTGGACCACTGGTC
>JAUPMA010000261.1 GCA_030836935.1 Pseudomonadota bacterium
CTCATTCAATTCCACAAACAACCCGGTTTGTTACCGCTCCTGCTGCCGGTCCAATTGACGGAACTTGCTGCGCAGATGTTTCAACAAACTTTTTTTATCCAGCAAAGGTTTGGCAAATATCCACAGCAACAATACCAGCGCCAGGCCATACGATGACCACACATATAATGCGTAACCGCCCATATCCAGAAATTGATCAAGATTCATTTTCCATGCTCTCTTTTTCTACGGCTTCTTTCACCCAGCGGCTGTTCTGTTCGCGCAACAGCACTTCATTGCGCGCGCGCATCAGCAGTGATGTGGCGTAATACAATTTGAAGGCCATCGCCATCAGCAACAATGGAATCAGCATGCTCAGATGAATCGACGGCTTGTCGAACCTGGTCACGGTTGCTCCCTGGTGCAGCGTGCTCCACCATTCCACCGAGTAATGAATAATCGGAATATTCACCACACCCACCAGTGCCAGCACCGCACCGGCACGCGCCGCGTTACGCGGATCTTCGATTGAAGCCTGCAAGGCAATAAAACCTAAGTACAAAAACAGCAGAATAAGTTCCGAGGTTAATCGCGCATCCCACACCCACCAGGCACCCCACATGGGTTTACCCCAGAGCGAGCCGGTGGCCAGTGCAAGAAAAGTAAACGCCGCGCCAATCGGCGCACTGCATGCCGCCACAATATCGGCCGTCTTGATGCGCCAGATCAAACCGATGGCACCGGCGGTGGCCATCACCATATAAATGAACATCGACATCCAGGCGGCAGGCACGTGGATGAACATGATGCGGTAACTTTCGCCCTGCTGGTAATCGGGCGGTGCGACAAACAAGCCGTAATACAAACCGGCAATGAGAAATCCGGCGCAGGCCCAGCCAAACCACGGAATCAGCTTGCCCGAGATTTCATAAAAATTTTGCGGTGAGGAAAACCTGTGTAGCCAGGCAGGTATTTTGAGTGCAGGTAATTTCATACGTTCTTCGTTAATGCAGGTGCGCCTTCAGGCGCACAAAAAATCATCAGCAACATGTGCGCCTGAAGGCGCACCTACAAAAAATTTCATTCCAGGCTTATTCGCAAAGCGGCGGCAACCGCAAGCGGTGCCAGAGTTAATGCCAGCACCAGCATGGCAGCGAGAAAATAAATCTGGCCGCGTATCGCCATGTCGGCCAGATGCGCGTCGACAGCGTTGGCGGAGAATATCAAAACCGGGATGTACAGCGGTAGCACCAGCAGTGACAACAACATGCCGCCACGGCGCAAACCCACGGTGAGCGCCATGCCAATTGCGCCAACGAGACTCAGCACCGGCGTACCCAGTGCCAGCGTCAGCATCAGTACACCCAGACCTTCATTGGGCAAATACATGAATAATCCGAGTAACGGCGCCAGCAATATCATCGGCAAGCCTGTCACCAGCCAGTGCGCCAGAATTTTTGCCAGCACCAGTACAGACAAGGGATGCGGACTGATGAGAATCTGTTCCAGCGTGCCGTCTTCATAATCGGCGCGAAACAAACCATCCAGCGCCAGCATGGAAGCGAGCAGCGCCGCCACCCAGATCACGCCCGGCGCCATGGTTTGCAGCAAGGTTTTTTCCGGCGTGGTGCCCAGCGGAAACAGCATTACCACCAGCACAAAGAAAAACAGCGGGTTCAGCAATTCATTGCGATGCCGGTAGGCCAGCAGTAAATCACGCTTGAGCAAGGCGAAAAAAGCAGAGGACAAAGTCGCTTGCATCAGGCCGCCTGTTCCACTTTGGTATCCGGCAAGGCCAAACGTTTGGTAACGCAGCCAGCGATATTCACTGGCTGATGCGAGGTGAGAATCAACATACCGCCAGCCTGCACATGCAAACGAAACTGCTCTTCCAGCAACGCCACCGCCGCCACATCCAGCGAAGTGTAAGGCTCATCCAGAATCCACAATTTTGCCTGCGTCAAAAACAACTGCGCCAGCGCCACCCGGCGTTTTTGCCCGGCGGACAACATCGCGGCCGGCATGTCTTCAAAACCGTACAGGCCGATCTGATACAGCGCTTCTTCAATACCGTTCTCGCTGCGCGAACCGAACAACGCGCGGCTCAGGCACAAATTTTCGATGGCCGTGAGTTCGTACTTGATACCCGGCTTATGGCCGATGTAGAGCAAATTCTGAAAATATTCCGTCTGCGGATCATGAATTTTGCCGCCATTCCACAACACATCACCGCTCACCGGCTGCGCCAGCCCGGCCAGTATACGCAGCAGACTGGTCTTGCCGCTGCCGTTCCTGCCTTCAACACGCAGCATTTCTCCGGACTGAACACGCAGACATAAATCTGCGAACAGATCGCGATAACCGCGGCTGCATGCAATGTGATGAGTAGCAAGACCTGATGTCATGTATTTACCAAGTTATCTGCCCGCTCCCGCAAGGGGCGAGACAAAGCGGCGCCGCTTCGCGACATTCCGTTAAACAGGGCGGCGATTCTACCGTTAATTGGCGCCGAATAAACCGGCCCGGCACGAACCATGCCACGCCATTGCGGCAAATCAACAGCCGGATGCCCGCAGAAAGACATGCTACTCTCAGTAAACTCCCTGCAAACATCCGACTTTCCAGCCGCCCCAGCCATGACGAGGCAAAGATGAATCCG
>JAUPMA010000262.1 GCA_030836935.1 Pseudomonadota bacterium
TAAATGTAAAATCTGTTGCTGGCGAGTTATTGAGGGTTCAGCAAATGACGGGATGAGATATGCGAATAAAAATAAAATGAATACAAAACGTGAATATTGCAGGGTGGATAAGCGCAGCGCATCCACCAAATGTTGTGGCGGATGCGCATCGCTTATCCGCCCTACGTATTTCCGTGCTTGCGGTGTAAATGGGTTCATTGCGTTACATGAACAACGCCTGTCATTTCCGGATGCGGCCCACAGCGATAGGGAAAATCACCGGCTGTGGTGAATGATTTGTCGTACGTATCTTCGGGAAATAAATATTCCGGTTCCGGTTCGCCCAGCTGTTCGAACCAGGCATTGTGATATCCGCGTTTTTCCCTGTTGATCCAGCGCACGGTATCACCGGCCTTGATGGTGATTTCCTGCGGTACAAATTTGAAACCTTTTATTTCTACTGTGCGTGTTTCAGCCGACCAGGCGTAGATCGGCATGATGAATACCAGCAAGGCCGCCAGAATCAAATGGGCAATGAAAATATGAATTTTCATATTGATGACCTCGGTATTGAAAACGGGGACTGACCTCAGGTCAGTCCCCTTGTTTACTACTTCTTCGCATTGATTTCAGATTCGGCATTATCAATGCCCAACTTGTAGCCCAGTGATACATGGTGATAACGCGCATTGCTGTAGTCATCGTGGATTGCAAAACCCATGTTGTACACCTTGCCGTTTTCAAGGTTGATGTCGCCGGGTTTGCCGGTTTTCAGCGGACGCTTCAGTTCGACCGTCCAGGTGCCATTGCTCAGTTTGGCGTTGAATTCAACGGCGCCGCCGTCATTGGTTACGCGCTCCTTCAATACATGGCCATTTTCCGCAATCTTTTCGCCAGCCTTGTAGCGCAGCAGATCCATGTAATGGCCGGCACTCATTTCAGATTTGATTTCATCATCCGTCTTGAGGTTTTTCCAGCCGCCCAGCGGATCGGTTTTCAGCTCAATGGCCGTACGGCTTTCGCTGATGTACTTGGTGACGCCATTTTTTGCATATTGCAGGGAGGTGCCATCAACGGCGGCCTGATCCGGTGCGAAGGGCATGCTGCGGATATCGGCATGACAGGTACCCCAGCAACCGGCACGGTCGGCATATTCGGCTTCGTCGGTTGCCAGCATGATGGCGAGCTTGACCTTGTTGGCCGCGTCCATTTTGCCGCCCGCCGCAAAGGGCGCCGGTGCGTGTTCACCATCCGGCCACTGGAAACGCATCAGCAGGTTCTTGCCATCGTTGGCCGCCTGTACCTGAACCGGAATGGAGCCGCGCTTGCCGGGTATCAGCGTGGGTTCGACGCCTTCCTTGTTGCCGCTGACAATCTTTTTGCCCATGTCGGCGGCTTCTTCATCATGGCAGTCAAAGCAGCGGTCGCCGGATTTGAAGGCGCGCGCACCGCCATGGTTGCGGCCCATTACCCATTCCATGGAAGTCTGGCCGGGATAGAACACGGTGATTGTCCTTGCCGGAATGCTGTTCCAGTTGGGGCTGCCGCCGGATGTTTTGGCTGGGGCTGCCGCCGGTGTGCTGACAGGTGCCGCCGCCGCTGTGGCGGCGGGAGCTGCCGTGCTGTCCGTGGCAGTGACGGCTGCCGGTTCCGCTGCGGTTACGGCTGCCGGCTGTTCGGCGGCCGGTGCTTCCGCAAGGGTGTTTTCGCTGCTCAGGGCGAGCCACTGCGGTGCGATCTGGCGTTTATGTTCTTCGCGGGGTTTTTCCAGGGCTTCAATTTCAGCATCGGTCAACTGGTCGTGCACTTTTTTGTGGGCGATACCCTTGTGGCAGTCAATACAGGTATTGCCGGCCTGCATGGCATTGAAATGCTGCTTTTGCGAGCGCGGTTTCTGGCTTGCCGGATTCATGGTGTCGAAGTTGTGGCAGTTGCGGCATTCGCGCGAGTCGGTTTCCTTCATGGTGCGCCACACATTCTTTGCCAGCTTCAGACGCTTGGCATCAAATTTTTCCGGTGTATCAATCGAACCCAGCAATTTATGCATGACTTCGTTGCTGGCCTGGATTTTTCTCACTACCTTGTGTCCCCAGTCTTTCGGGACATGGCAATCGGAACAGGCGGCCCGGACGCCGCTGCGGTTGGTGTAATGGATGGTGGTTTTGTATTCCTGAAAAACATTTTCTTCCATTTCATGGCAGGAGATACAGAAGTCCAGGGTATTGGTTACTTCCATGGCTGTGTTGAATCCGCCCCAGAAAATCACACCGGCGATCATGAAGAATAAAGCGGCGCCGATGGTGGCACCGAGCATGACTTTTCGTGCGAGTAACTGGCGGTAAAAGTTGGACATGATTTTCTCCTGGCTATAGGCCTGAAATGACTGCTGCAAAGACTAGGGATTGGTTCATGTTATAGCTTTGATGAATATCAATTTAACAGGATGCCGACAGGTTTTGCGGCTGTCTGAATGCTTGTTGGCAAGCGTTTGACTTGTATCAAGGTTGATTTGGCTGGCGGCGGCGCATCATGCATCCCGTATTGGATCAAATAGCGATTTGCCCAATAAAAACCATCACTACCTATTACTGGGGGTATCAAATGAAGAGGTCATATTTTACCAAATCACTGCTTGCATTAGCGATGACAGGCGCGTTTGGTGGTGTGGTGCAAGCTGCCGAGAAAGTAGCGGCAGCTGCAACTGCACCAGCCATTACGGCAGAGCAAG
>JAUPMA010000263.1 GCA_030836935.1 Pseudomonadota bacterium
ACGCCTCGAAGGCCATGCCGGCGGTCATGGCGCCATCACCGAAAACAGCCACGGTTATTTGCGACATGCCCAGCAGCGTGGCGGCCAGGCTCATGCCCAGCGCAGCGCTGACCGAAGTGCTGGAATGGCCGACACCGAACGTGTCGTATTCACTTTCCTCGCGCCGGGGAAATCCGGCCAGGCCATGCAACTGGCGCAGTGTATCCATGCGTTCGCGGCGGCCGGTGAGGATTTTGTGCGGATAACTCTGGTGGCCCACGTCCCACACCAGTTTGTCGTGCGGTGTGTTGTACACGTAATGCAGGGCGACGGTCAGTTCCACGGTGCCAAGACCGGCGGACAAATGGCCGCCGGTACGGGCCACGGACCGGATCAGGAAACGGCGCAGTTCATCCGCCAGCTGCGGCAGTTTTTCCGGCGGCAGGGCGCGCAGGTCGGCGGGTGAGTTGATGGATTCGAGCAGGCTGGCGCTAGTCATGGTATTGCCCCTTGCCCCGATGTCGGGCAACCACAAGGGTTGCCCCTACCAGTGAACGGCGTAGGGGCAACCCTTGTGGTTGCCCAATTGGGTTGCCCGATTGCGGGCGTGCTTCTTTTCGCAATGAATTCATCAGAGGCCACGCTCCACAATGTAGGCCGACAGTTGTCTCAGGGTATCGGCGCGGCTGTCGAGGCCTTCCAGTGCCGCCAGCGCCTGCTGGTGTTGCTGCTGCGCCAGTTTACGTGCGCCATCCAGCCCGAGCAGGGCCGGGTAAGTGGGTTTGTTTTGCTGCATGTCGGAACCCTGCGGTTTGCCCAGGGTGGCGGTGTCGGCCACCACATCGAGAATGTCGTCGTGAATCTGGAAGGCCAGGCCGACGCAGCGTGAATAGGTATCCAGTTTTGCCAGTGTGGCGGCACTCGCTTCCGGGCTGCTCATGGCACCGAGCAATACACTGGCGCGAATCAGTGCGCCGGTTTTCAGCCGGTGCATGTTTTCCAGTTCTTGCAGCGAAATGGATTTGCCGACGGCGGCGAGATCAATCGCCTGGCCACCGGCCATGCCCAGCGAACCGCTGGCCTCGGCCAGCAGGCGGATCATGTCGAGGCGGGTCTGGGCCGGGCAGGTTAAATGGCTGTCGGTTGCCAGAATCCCGAATGCCAGCGCCTGCAAGGCATCACCGGCGAGTATGGCGGTGGCTTCATCGTAGGCGATATGGCAGGTGGGGCGGCCACGGCGCAGGTCATCGTTATCCATGGCGGGCAAGTCATCGTGAATCAGCGAATAGGCGTGAATGATTTCCACCGCGCAGGCAATGCCATCGAGTTGTTGCGGTGGTACTTGCAGGGCGGCACCGGCGGCATACACCAGCACCGGCCGCACCCGCTTGCCGCCACCGCCGATCACCGAATAACGCATGGCTTCCTGCAATCTCGCCTCCGGCCCTTGCGGCAGCGGCAGCCAGCGTTCCAGCGCGGCATCTACCTGCTGGCAATAGCTGAGCAGCATTTGTTTAAAAGCGGGGTCAGTTTGCAAGCGCCCTCTCCCTGGCCCTCGGCAACCATTCCTGACCTTGCGTTACTTCCTGTGACCTGCATAGATGTGGGAAATGCCAAAGCGATGTTGGAACATCGCTGGCCATCCATGCAGCCGTCTCCCGCAAAGGGAGAGGGAATGAAGGGGTACTGACATGACTGTTGATTATAAAGCGTGGCATTTAGTCGTCAGACTCGCTGCCGTGCGAGGCAAAGGGTTTTTCCACCAGCTCGCCGTTTTTCTCCAGTAACTGCGTCACTTTCTGCTCGGCCTGCTGCAGGGCGGCCTGGCAACTGCTGGCCAGGGCGATGCCTTTTTCAAAATGCCTGAGCGCATCTTCCAGCGACAATTCGCCGGCTTCCATCGCCTCAACCAGCGACTCCAGCTCGGCCAGCGACTGCTCAAAATTCTGCGGGTTTTTGCGTGCCATGTCGGATTGCTGCGGGGTTTGTAAAACAGGGCGTGTAAGTTACTGGTTTGGGGGAGGGGTGGCAAGAGGGGAGGGGTAGAAGCCGGAACCGAAAATGGCAGAATACCGGCCTATTGTGTACTGGTTCGGTCCGGCAGCCGCAGCCTGTCCGGAAACATCCGGGCTTAACGTCGGGACTTGATTCCGGTAATGCCGGGTTCGGGTTTTCATGAATCAGGTTATGTGCGGAAAACCGGTGTTTACTTGTGGCAACGCAGATGGTTTTTTAACAAGCGGCTAACCCAGCATATCTTTCAGTGCAGCCAGATGCGCCCGCCCTCGCGCCTTGCTGGTTTCGGCGTCGAGTTTTCTGCCGCCACCCTGTCGTTCCAGATGTTCTTCCGGTAATTCATTTAAAAAGCGTGAAGGTTCGCATTCAATGTCTTCGCCATAACGGCGACGGCGGCTGGCGTGGGTAATGGTTAACTGTTTTTGCGCGCGGGTGATGCCGACATACGCCAGGCGGCGTTCTTCTTCGATGTTTTCTTCCATGATACTGGTGCGGTGGGGCAGGGTTTCTTCTTCAACGCCTACCAGATACACGTAGGGAAACTCCAGACCTTTTGCAGCATGCAGTGTCATCAAATGCACGGCATCGAGCGATTTTTCCTCGTTGTTGCGTTCCAGAATATCGAGCAGGCTGATGTGTGCGACGAGTTCGCCGAGGGTGTCGCCTTTTTCTTCCTGTTCCAGTTTGCGCAACCAGTCGAGCAGTTCCATGACATTTTCCATGCGGCGCTCGGCGGTTTTTAATTCGGCAGACTGATCTTTCAGCCAGTCGTCATATCCCACTTCCAGTACCATGCTGCGCGCCACGGCGACGCCGTCACCGCGCGCGGCGTTGTCGCTGGTGAGTGCAATCCAGTTGGTGAATTGTTGCAGGGCGTGCAGCTGGCGTTCATTCAGCACCTGCTGCAAGCCCAGTTCAAAACTGGCAGCATATAAACTGATGTTGCGCGTGCGCGCATAATCACCGAGTTTTTCCAGTGTGGCGGCGCCGATTTCACGGCGCGGCGTATTCACAATGCGCAAAAAAGCGGTGTCGTCATCGGGATTGGCGAGCAGGCGCAAATAGGCCATGATGTCCTTGATTTCGGTGCGCTCAAAAAACGAGGTGCCACCGCTCACCACATACGGCATTTGCAGTTCGCGCAAATGTTTTTCGAATATTTTGGATTGCGAATTGCCGCGATACAAAATGGCGTAATCACGATACTGGCTGCGATGCTGAAACCGGTGAGTATTGATTTCCACCACCACGCGCTCGGCCTCGGCTTCGGCGCTCATGCATTCGATAATGCGCACCATGTCGCCCAGTCCGAGATCGGACCAGAGTTTCTTCTCGAACACGTGCTGATTATTGCCAATCAGTTTATTGGCGCATTGCAGTATGCGTGAACTGGAGCGGTAATTTTGTTCGAGTTTAATTAATTTTAAATGCGGGTAATCGGTTTGTAACCGCGCCAGATTTTCCGGCCGCGCGCCGCGCCAGGCGTACACCGATTGATCGTCGTCTCCCACGGCGGTTAAACGTGCGCTCTGGCTGAGTAACAGGCGCACCATTTCATACTGGCTGTTTTTGGTGTCCTGATATTCATCCACCAGCAAATAATGCACGCGGTGTTGCCATTTTTTTAAGACTTCGGGATGTCGCTGAAACAGCAGCACCGGCTGCAAAATCAGATCATCGAAATCCATGGCGTTATAGGCGTGCAACTGGCGCTGATAGCGCGCATAGAGTTGTGCATAACGGCCATCGATTTCATTTTCGGCGCTGGCGAGTGCAGCGTCCGGCAACACAAAATCGTTTTTCCAGCGTGAAATGCGCCAGCGCGTCTGCTCGGCATCATCCACGTTGCTCGCCGAATCCTGGGCGTACAGGCCCTTGAGTATGGTCAGCGAGTCGGCGGCATCAAATACGCTGAAACCTTTTTTGTAACCCAGCGCCACGCATTCACTGCGCAATATGCGCAAGCCCAGGTTGTGGAAGGTGGAAACGATCAGGCCACGGCTCTCGCCCTTGCCCAGCAGCTCGCCGACGCGGCTTTTCATTTCCCGGGCTGCCTTGTTGGTGAAGGTCACGGCGCAGATGTTGCGCGCGGCAATGCCACAGTCGTTGATCAGCCAGGCAATCTTGTTGGTGATGACGCGCGTTTTGCCCGAGCCCGCCCCGGCCAGCACCAGCAACGGGCCATCGATGTAGCGGACAGCGGCAAGTTGTGGCGGGTTGAGGTTGGCCATGGCTAATTAGTGGTTGAGAAAAGGGGCGCGATTATAACGGCAGTGAGGTCATGTTACATAAGCGGTGAGGTGATGTCGCACATCAATTTGTAGTTGGTATTACGTCTGTGCCGGCGGCGGTTTGATCAGGGATTCCGCCGGTATGCCCAGCCCTGCATGCAGTTTCCAGATCATCTTCAGTGTTAAGGAACGCTTGTGATTCAAGATTTCATATACGCGGTTGCTCTTGCCAATCATGGGTTCCAAATCTTTTATGCAGAT
>JAUPMA010000264.1 GCA_030836935.1 Pseudomonadota bacterium
GGTGGAATGAATGGTGGTGACATAGATGATCAGCACAACCCAGGTCCAGGGCTGGGTGTAACCGCCAAACAGTAAAATGCCGGCATTGACAATAATGATGAAAAAGCCGGCCCAGAGACTGGTGATAACAGTTTGCCTGATATGGCACTGTGCCAGCTGCGAGGCTGAATTCGCATGTTTGTTATATAAAACCAGCAGCGCAATGAATGCCAGGCCGGGTAACAGCAGCAGGTTTGCCAGATAAAGGATTTCTGCGATAACAGCCAGTGACTGGCCGGCATCAGATGATTCATTCGTGGCCGAATGTTGCATAAACCACTTCCATCAAGGCATCAATGGTTTCGGGGTCGTCGCTCAGTGGTTCAATCAGTGCGTTGCGGCAGGCATCAACCGGTGAGTAACCGGATTGAATCAATCGGATGGTGTAAACCAGCAGGCGGGTGGAAGCGGCTTCTTCCAGATCGTGATCTTTTAATGCACGCAGGGCATTGGCCAGTGCTACCAGTTTTTTCGCCAGCAGCGCATCCACACCGGTTTCACCGCTGAGAATGGCCTGCTCATGCTCGGCTTCAGGAAAATTGAAACGCACGGCAACAAAGCGCTGGCGTGTGCTGGGTTTCATGCCCTTCATCAAGTTCTGATAGCCGGGGTTGTAGCTGACCACCAGCATGAATTCCTTTGGTGCGACCAGCGTTTCACCTGTGCGTTCTATGGGCAGAATGCGGCGATCGTCACTCAGGGGATGCAACACAACAGTGGTGTCCTTGCGTGCTTCTACTACTTCATCGAGGTAACAAATGGCACCTTCGCGCACGGCGCGGGTTAACGGGCCATCATTCCAGTAGGTAACGCCATCGCCGATCAGGTGCCGGCCAATCAGGTCGGCGGCCGTTAAATCGTCGTGACATGAAACAGTGTATAAGGGACGTCCCAGTCTGGCGGCCATATAACGGACAAAACGGGTTTTGCCGCAGCCAGTAGGACCCTTTATCAAAAGTGGAAGTTGATTGTTGTAGGCGTGTTCGAATAACTCGACTTCCTTGCCGGATTGCAGATACCACGGGAGTGACGGATGTCCCGTCTCATTTAATGTGCCTTCTGCGTGTTTCATGGTGATCTTTCGTTTGAAAGTGTTGCAAGCATCAAGTTGCAAGTAGCAAGGAAATGCCTTTACTTGCTACTTGATGCTTGCAAATTGCTACTTTAGGCAGCCTTTTCATCACCCTTGATGAAGAAGCTCATGATGTACAGAACCAGACCCGCCAGGAATACCAGACCGGTGATTTCACGCAGCCAGTAGAAGAGGGCGATTTTTTCCTGCACAACCATGAAGGGCAGCGGGCTTTCGCTGTAACGCTGCAACCAGACCTGCAGGATGCCGGCACCGGTGAGGAACAGGGTGATGAACACGATGGAAACTGTCATCAGCCAGAAGCTCCACATTTCAACTACCTGGGCCTTGTTGCTGTTGGCACCTGCGCGGCCGCGCATCAGCGGCATGGCGTAGGAAATGATGGTGAGTACGACCATTACATAGGCGCCATAAAATGCCATGTGGCCGTGAGCCGCTGTGATCTGTGAACCGTGGGTGTAGTAGTTGACCGGAGCCAGTGTATGCAGGAAGCCCCACACGCCGGCGCCCAGAAATGCCATGACACCCGTACCCAGTGCCCACAGTACAGCGGCCTTGTTGGGATGTTCGCGACGACGCTGGTTAACCATGTTGAAGGCGAACAATGTCATCATGAAGAACGGAATCGGTTCCATCGCAGAGAACACAGAACCCAGTACCTGCCAGTATTCCGGTGCGCCAATCCAGTAATAGTGATGGCCGGTACCGAGAATACCGGTGATCAGGGTCATGGCAATAATGATATACAGCCATTTTTCAATTACTTCGCGGTCAACGCCGGTGGTTTTGATCAGTACATAGGCCAGGATGGAGCCGAGAATCAGTTCCCATACGCCTTCCACCCACAGATGCACAGTCCACCACCAGAAATACTTGTCCAGCACCAGGTTGCTTGGGTTATAGAACGAGAACAGGAAGAACACGGCCAGGCCTACCAGGCCAATCAGCATTACCAGATTGATAGTTGTCTTGCGACCCTTCAGTACAGTCATGCCGATATTGAAGAGGAATCCCAGGGCAACGACAACAATACCGATTTTGGTAATGGTGGGTTGCTCAAGAAACTCACGGCCCATGGTCGGCAACATGTCGTTACCGGTCAGTTTGGCCAGGTCGGCATAATTGATAGTCAGGTAAGCCAGCACGGTAGCGCCGGCGGCTGCCAGGAATATCCAGAACAGGGCAACAGCCAGACCGGGTGAATGCAGCTCGGTTTCGGCTTCTTCCGGAATCATATAGTAGGCGGCACCCATGAAACCCATCAGCAACCATACAATCAGTGCATTGGTGTGCACCATGCGGGCCACGTTAAAGGGAATTTCCGGGAACAGAAAGTCGCCCATCACATATTGCAGGCCCATGATCAGGCCAAACAATATCTGGGCGACAAACAACGCAATGGCTGCAACAAAGTACAGCTTTGCGACAGATTGGGATTGGTATTGCATAAAAAAATTTCCTCGCTTTTTGTTTTTTCGTAGGTGCAAGCTGATTTGCACAGGTGTCCGGATAAATCCGGACCTACAGAATTAACCTTGAATATTGGGTGGCCAGTTGGCATCGTTGATTTCAGATGTCCACTTCAAAAATTCAGCAACGGCTTCCAGTTCTTCATCGGACATGTTGAATTGCGGCATGCTGCGGCGGCCGGGTACACCTTCAGCTGGCCGGCTCTTGATGAATGCAACAATGGCTTCCTTGCTCTGGCCAAAACGGTCATACACATTGGCCAGCTCGGGTGCGAAATAGGCGCCTTCACCCATCAGCGTGTGACAGCCGATGCAGTTATGGTCTTCCCAGACTTTCTTGCCCAGAATTACTTGCTCGTTGATGTTTTCACGATGATCGCGCTCTGGCAGGGTTTTCATCGTGTCGAAGGTGAGAACCACAAACAGCAGGAAGAAAAACACGCTCCCGCCGTAAAAGATGTTTCTCGCAGTTGACTTGGTAAATGCGCCACTCATTTTTTTGACCCTCTCAAGGCTTTGGATGGTGGCGGCATTAAGCCATCAAGTCGAGTCCTGAGCCTTGACGTGAGTCAATCAGATGCCAATGGCAAAGAAGAGGTGGTGCCAGTCAGGGCAGGCCTTGAATCAGCTTATCCTAATATGTTGCGCGATTCACCGGTTTTGAATGGCTTCGGGCAATCAGGGCGATAACAGCAGTAAAAATGTGATAATTTTTACTACTATAGAAATTGTATACGTTGTATGGATTAACAGGAGTAGCCACGATGCCTGAAGCAGATCGGTACAACGCCATACGGATTTTCCTGGCCAGTCTGTTGCTTGTCCTGTTTTCACATTCGCTGCGGGCAGAAGAAGAAACCGTACCGGACAAACTTGCCGGTGCCGTGAATGTGACTGCCGAGGAACTGATCAGCCTGGCCGAGATTACACCCGAACTGGTGATTATTGATTCGCGCAAGGCAGCAGACAGAGTTCAAGGAAACATAGAAGGCTCAATCAGCCTGCCCAATACCGAAACAACCTGCGCAACCCTGGCCCGGCATCTTAGGTCACTCAATGCACCTTCACTTTATTATTGCAACGGTCCCAAATGCGGTCGCAGTGTCAAGGCTATCCGCATTGCGCTTGACTGCGGTTATACCAACATATACTGGTACCGCGGCGGATTTGAAGACTGGAAAGAAAAGAATTATCCCTTCATCATGAGCGAGAAGTGATTGACAGTATGTTTTCATTCCGGATGTCAATAAGATCCAATATCACGCTGAAAATTATTTTCATGGGCCTGCAAGGTCTGGCTCTGGCGTATCTCAGTGGTGAAGTTCATCGCGAACATACGCTGAATAACCATAAAACATCGATACAGAAACTGGTCAAGATCCGGTCCGATATTTTGTTGAGTGAGCTGGCAGAAACGTCGGTTCAACTTGGTCTGTCGCAACAACATGACCCGGTATTCAGAAATTACCTGCAGGAAAAGAATACAGCCAAACTGCAAGACATCCTGAACGAACATTTTCATCGCTATTTTGTTACAGCCGGCATACTGAAACTGGAAAAAATCGCCGTTTTGCAAAAAGACTTCAGCCTGCTTGCAGAATCAACCGAAGGCAAGACTCTTTTGCCAGCCGGCCATGTTCCCTGTGCGGATCTTTTGCAGCAGGCGGGCAAAAGATCCGGACCGGACCGGCTTAAATCCATGTCCGGATTATGTGCGGAAAATAACAGGCCCTATTATGTGGTTCTGGCGCCCGTAGGTGGATTGGTTCTGAAAGGTTATATGGTGGTGATAACTGATCCGGTCAATAAC
>JAUPMA010000026.1 GCA_030836935.1 Pseudomonadota bacterium
CCCGACCGTGCTGACCGAGATCAGTCTGGAGTTCAGAAGTGTGCTCTTCCGATCTCGCGGGCGCGGATTTCGGTCAGATCACCGGCTTTTTAGCAAGAACGCTTGAAACGACGCAGCGCAACATCAAACGGTTCGTTTTCTTTAACTTTAACGTGTGGCATTAATTTACTCTCAAAAATTGAACTGATGCTACCTGGAGCCGCGGGATTCTATATCAGCTCGCGCCTTTTTCCAAAATAAAATTAATTCGGGACACTATCCAATCGCCCTATGAAAGTGCTGGGAATCGAATCTTCCTGCGATGAAACTGCCGTGGCAGTTTACGATGCCGAACGCGGTTTACTCGGCCATGCGTTGCATTCGCAGATCAAGTTGCATGCTGAATACGGTGGCGTGGTGCCGGAACTGGCCTCGCGCGATCATGTGCGCTATCTGTTGCCACTGGCTTTTCAGGCACTGGCTCAGGCGGGGGTGGACAAACGCGAGCTGGGCGGTATTGCCTATACCGCCGGCCCAGGACTGATTGGCGCCCTGATGGTGGGTGCCGCGGCCGGGCGGGCGCTGGCCATGACACTGGATGTTCCGGCCGTAGCCGTGCATCACATGGAAGGTCATTTATTGGCACCCATGCTGGAACAACCGGCGCCGGAATTTCCGTTTATTGCATTGCTGGTATCAGGCGGTCACACCTTGCTGGCTGAAGTACGCGGTGTGGGTCAGTACCGGATTCTGGGTGAGAGCCTGGATGATGCGGCGGGCGAAGCGTTTGATAAAACGGCCAAGATGTTGGGGCTTGGTTATCCCGGCGGGCCGGTATTGGCCAAACTGGCTGAGCAGGGGCACAGGGGCCAATACCAGTTTCCACGACCGATGACAGATCGCCCGGGGCTTGAATTCAGTTTCAGCGGCCTTAAAACCTTCACCCTCACCAGTTATCAGCAGGCACTACAGCAAGGTGGTGATGAACAGCAGATCAGGGCGGATATCGCGCGGGCATTTGAAGAGGCGGTGGTGGATACACTGATGATTAAATGCCGCCGTGCCCTGCAACAAACCGGCATCAACCGGCTGGTGGTGGCGGGTGGTGTGGGTGCCAATAAACACCTGCGCCAGAAATTGCGGGAGATGACAGACAAACTGGGTGGCGAAGTGTTTTACCCGCGCATCGAGTTTTGCACCGACAATGCCGCCATGATTGCCTATGTCGGCTGCTTGCGGCTGATGGCGGGCGAAACCGAGCCGCTGGCCATCAATGTACGGGCGCGTTGGCCGATGAGCGAGCTGGATTCCATCAGCTCCCGGACTTGATCCGGCCCTCCTGACCGGACAGCAGATTGGCAATATTGCGGCGGTGGCGCCAGAACAGCAGCAGCGTCATGACGGCGACTATAACGGCCATGAATGTCGAGCCGCTGATGAAATAAATGATTGCCGGAGCCAGCAGTGCGGCGGTCAGTGCAGACAGCGACGAAATTTTGAAGACATAGGCCATGAACAGCCAGACGCCAATGGTGGCGGTACCTGCCATCCAGTTAATACCGAGCAAAACACCCAATAATGTCGCCACACCCTTGCCGCCCCTGAAGCCGTAAAACACCGGGAATAGATGACCCAGAAAGGCGCTCAGGCCCGCTGCCGCAACCACATCATGAGGCATGTCCATAGAGGTCGCAGCCAGTGCCGGTATCAGGCCTTTCAGCATGTCGCCCGCCAGGGTAATGGCTGCCGCTTTTTTGCCACCGAGGCGCAACACATTGGTGGCGCCGGGATTTTTTGAGCCATCGGTACGCGGATCAGGCAGCCCCATGAGCTTGCAGGTGATAATGGCTGTGGAAATGGAACCGAGCAAATAGCCGGTCAGTGCGAAGATTGAAATCGTTATAATGAGTTGCGTATCCACAAAATGTCTTCAGTCAGGCGAAGGCGCCAACAATATCATTGCCGGAGTTTTCGGGCAAAAAGTTCAGATTGCGAATGAGTGAGAAACAACCGTTATGTGTTTTTGTGCATGGCTGGGGAATGAACCGCGCTGTCTGGCAGCCGGTAATCGAATCACTGCCGGAATGGATAGAATCCGTGGCGGTGGATTTGCCCGGTCACGGTACGGCGGCAGACAAGAATTTTTCCGGCCTGGATGATCTGGTCATGGCGTTGTGCCGTGACATTACGCGCCCCGCAATATGGATTGGCTGGTCGCTGGGCGGGCTGGCGGTGTTGAAGCTGGCGCTGGATCATCCGTCGCGCGTCCAAGCCATGATGCTGGTGTCGAGTACGCCCTGTTTTGTGCGTCGTGATGACTGGCCTTGCGGTATGCCGCATACATTGTTTGACGGTTTTGCGGCAGAGCTGGCAGCGGATTACGAAAATACCATTCGCCGCTTTCTGTCATTACAGGTAAAGGATTCGGCACAGGGTCGGCAATTACTCAAACAGTTACGGCAAAAAGTATTGCAACAGCCGGCAGCAAACATCCATGCTTTGCATTCGGGTCTTGAGATTCTGAAAAAAACAGATCTGCGCGAACCGATGCAAAAAATTGAAATGCCGCTGGCCGTTGTACTGGGTGCGCGTGATGGCCTGGTTAGCGCAGAGAGTTCGAAATTCTTCACAGATAATTTCGCGCATGCCGATGTGCAAATTTATGCGCAGGCAGCGCACGCCCCCTTTCTTTCTCATCTGCCGGATTTCGCCGCGCAATTAGTGCAATTGGTAAGCTCCCTACATGACAAATCAGCCTGATGCAGAAAAAAAACTCATCCAGCGTCATTTCAATGACAAGGCCAGTGTTTACGAATCGTCCGCCATTTTGCAGCGGGAAGTCGGGCAGCGGATGCTGGAACGGCTGGATTATGTTGCGCTGAAACCGGAAGTGGTTCTGGATGCAGGCTGTGGCACCGGCCGCGGCACACAGTCGCTGATGAAACGTTATCGCTCTGCACAGGTTCTGGCGGTTGATGTGTCAATGAATATGCTGCAGCAGACGCGCAAAAAATCCGGCTGGTGGCGCAAGCCTTCCTTGTTTTGCAGCGATGCCGAAAACTTGCCGCTGGCCGATAATTCGGTGGATATGGTGTATTCCAATCTAG
>JAUPMA010000265.1 GCA_030836935.1 Pseudomonadota bacterium
CACCGCAACATAGTAAGCCAGTAATTGCAGTGGAACAGAATACAGAATCGGCGCCACTTCGGGATCAACAGCCGGCAACTTGATAACATTGCAGGCTGTGCCAAGGTCACCCATATCAAGACGTTCGTCAGCAAACAAATACACCTTGCCGTTACGCGCCAGCACTTCCTGCAGATTGGATTTGATTTTGTCCTGCAAGCCGTCTTTCGGCACCACGGCAATGATGGGCATTTCGGCATCCACCAGCGCCAGCGGGCCGTGTTTTAATTCTCCGGCAGCATAAGCTTCAGCGTGAATGTAGGAAATCTCTTTTAATTTAAGCGCACCTTCCATGGCAATGGGATATTGCACGCCACGGCCAAGAAACAACGCATTGTGCGTGTCCTTGAAATTTTCTGACCAGGCTTCGATATCGTGGCTTTGCAGCAGTTTGTCGATTTGCGTAGGCAGTTTCATCAGGTTTTCGACGATGCTGTTTTCCACTTCGGCTGTCATGCCGTGACGACGGCCCAGTGCCAGCGTCAGCAGCATTAATCCGTACAACTGCGTGGTGAAGGCCTTGGTGGATGCAACACCGATTTCCGGGCCGGCGCGCGTCATCAGCACCAGTTTTGATTCGCGCACCAGTGAACTTTCCGGTACGTTGCAAATGGAAAGTGAATACGGCGTTTTATCCTGCAAGTTGCGCAGTGCGGCCAGCGTGTCGGCGGTTTCGCCGGATTGCGAAATGGTGACCACCAGTGTGTCTTCACTCACCACCGGATCGCGATAACGAAACTCGGATGCGACTTCGACATTGCATGGCACTTTGGCCAGCGACTCCAGCCAGTAACGCGCCACCATGCCGGCATGAAAGGATGTGCCGCAAGCAACGATTTGCACGCGCTTCACTTTATCAAACACTTCACCAGCGCTGGCGCCGAAGGCATTGTCCAGTGCGTGACCGGCGTGTACGCGGCCCTGCAGCGCTTCGCCGAGTACAGTGGGCTGTTCGTGAATTTCTTTCAGCATGTAGTGACGGAATTCGCCACGGCTGACCGCATCCACAGTCAACTCGGAGGTGCGGATTTCGCGTTCGACTTTTTTGCCCTGGCGATTGTAAATACTGATTGATTCACGACGGATATCAGCGATGTCGCCTTCCTCGAGAAAAATGAAACGCTGCGTTACCGGCAACAGCGCGGCCACATCGGATCCGATGAAATACTCACCAAAACCGATACCGATCACCAGCGGGCTGCCACTGCGGGTGGCAATGAGGCGATCCGGTTCGTCGGTAGCCACCACACCCAGCGCATACGCGCCTTCAAAATCAGCAATCGCCCTGTTCACGGCCGCCAGCAGGTCATTGCCCTGTTTTTTGTAAAACTCTACCTGATGCGCCACCACTTCGGTGTCGGTTTCGGACGTGAACACATAGCCCAGATCTTTCTGTTTGTGCCGCAGCTCGGCGTGGTTTTCGATAATGCCGTTGTGTACCACCGCCACCCTGTTGTTGCAGATATGCGGATGCGCATTGCGTTCGGCGGGTTCGCCATGGGTGGCCCAGCGGGTGTGCGCAATGCCGGTGAACCCCTTGATCGGGTGTTCCGTGATGGCATCGGACAGGTTGGCAACCTTGCCGAGGCGACGTATGCGTTCGATGCGGCTGGCATCGTTGATCACAGCGATACCGGCCGAGTCATAGCCGCGGTATTCGAGCCGGCGCAAGCCTTCGAGCAAAATCGGCGTTACATTACGTTCGGCGACAGCGCCAACAATTCCACACATGTGTCTTTTCCTTCGGGGTTTACGAATGGGGGCTATGATTCCAGAGCCATTGGCAATTGTCGAGCAACTGCATTACTCATGATTTTTTTACAGGCAGCCACACACAAAAGGCTGACAGGACGCGAAATAATTTCAGGGCAAAATAAAACCCGGCAAACGGGTGCCTGCCGGGTTATTCGTGTATTGGCTCGATGACTCCTAGAACGGAATATCATCATCAAACGGCGCATCCATGCCAGCCGGCTGCGCCGGGGCCGATGCCGCACCGGATGTCCGGCCCGGGGAAGCAGAGGACGCATAGTCGCCGCCACCGGGTTTGCCACCCAGCATTTGCATTTCGCTGGCTACAATTTCGGTGGTGTAGTGATCCTGCCCGTCTTTCTGCCACTTGCGGGTGCGCAGGCTGCCTTCGACATATACCTGTGAACCTTTCTTCAGGTATTCACCGGCGATCTCAGCCAGCTTGTTGAAAAACACCACGCGGTGCCATTCGGTTTTTTCCTGCTTTTCACCGCTGGTTTTGTCTTTCCAGCTTTCGCTGGTGGCGAGGGTGATATTGGTAACAGCGCCGCCGCTGGGCATGTATTTGGTTTCCGGGTCTTTGCCAAGGTGGCCGACGAGTATGACTTTGTTGATTCCGCGTGACATAGCATTTTCCTGATTATCAGTTAATTGAATACTGCAACAGTTTACCTTCATCCAGCGCGTGCAGGTCGACCTTAAGATACGCGATCCCTTCATCGGCTGCCACTACCGCTTCAGCTACGCCGCGCACCGCCACCAGCTTCGCTACCATGGCATGAGTCCCGGCCGGATCGATCCGGCCAATATTCAGCAGATAGGTGCTGACATAACGCGGATTTTTCATGGTAATGGCCAGAAACAGCCACACGGCAATCACCAGCAAGCCTGGCAGGTAAACACCTGTGTCGCCCCAATGCTGATAACTCATTCCACCCAGCGCGCCACCTGCAAAGGCGCCGAGAAACTGGCTGGTGGAAAACATGCCCATGGCGGTGCCCTTGCGATCCGCAGGTGAAATTTTGGCCACCAGCGAGGGCAGGCTGGCCTCCAGCAAATTGAACGCCGTAAAAAATATTACCAGCGACACCGCTACCGTCCACACGGTGTTGTCCATTGACAGCAATGCCAGCTGCGCCACCATCAAACCGGCAATCGCACCAATAAATACCTGTTTCATGCGTCGTCTGCGTTCGGCCAGAATAATGAATGGCACCATCAGCGGCACCGAGAGCAGAAACACGGGCAGGTACAGTTCCCAATGCTGCTGCACCGCAAATCCGGACACCTCCAGGCTGCGCGGCAGGGCAACAAACATTGCCATCAATACCGCATGCAGGGTGAATACGCCAAAATCCAGCCGCAACAGCTGCGCATCGCCCAGCACCTTGCCAAGTTCCGTGGGATTAACCTGGGCATCACGATGAAAAAAACTGTGTGCAGGATCCGGCACCTGCCTATACAGAATCACCAGGGCCAGAATCGCCAGCAGGGCAATGAACCAGAACAGACCGGACATCCCGACAAAACGGGTGAGCACTGGTCCCAGCACCATGGACAGGGCAAATGCAAAACCGATGCTGACACCGATAAAACTCATCATTTTCAAACGATGTTCTTCGCGCGACAGATCCGCCGCCAGCGCCATCAGCACGGCCGCCACCGCACCAGCCCCTTGCAGGGCGCGCCCCAGAATGATGCCGTAAATACTGGTCGACATGGCGGCCACCACGCTGCCCGCAGCAAAAATCAGCAGCCCGGCGGCAATCACCGGCTTGCGGCCAAATCGATCAGACAACAGACCATAGGGTATGGAGAAAATGCTTTGGGTGAGTCCGTACATGCCCAATGCCAGACCGGTCAGCAGCGGTGTGGCATCGGGAAGGCCCTGGGCGTAAACAGAAAATACCGGCAGAATCATGAACAGTCCCATCATGCGCACAACATAAATGGACGACAGCCCGTAAGCGGCGCGCTGTTCCTGCTGATTCCAACCGCCCGGCTGAGCCATTCTTCTGCCTACCTGATACTGGAAAGTTCCGGATTCTAACCGAAACCCGCTGATCGCAACGCACAATGAATTTGTGCATTTTGTTTTTCCTTTCAGCCGGCATTTGTATATGCTGTTTGCCCCCATTTTTCAACGGCTCAACATGGACACTATCCGGATTCGCGGCGCCCGCACCCACAACCTGAAAAATATCAGCCTCGATATTCCGCGCGACAAGCTGATTGTGATTACCGGCCTGTCCGGTTCAGGTAAATCCTCGCTCGCCTTCGATACCCTGTTTGCCGAAGGCCAGCGACGTTATGTGGAATCGTTGTCGGCCTATGCGCGGCAATTTCTGTCAATGATGGAAAAGCCTGATATTGACCATATCGAGGGTTTGTCGCCGGCCATTTCCATCGAACAAAAATCCACATCGCATAATCCGCGATCCACTGTGGGTACAGTGACTGAAATTCACGACTACCTGCGCCTGTTATTCGCCCGTGCCGGTACGCCGCGTTGCCCGGATCACCAGATCACACTCGAAGCCCAGACGGTTTCGCAAATGGTGGATCAGGTAATGAATC
>JAUPMA010000266.1 GCA_030836935.1 Pseudomonadota bacterium
AATGAAATGCTCGATGAGGATCTGGGCGATCTGGATTACGAGGATACTGAAGCCGCCGCAAAGGGCGAAGCGGCTGAAGGCGGCGGCGCCGACGACACGCCGATCGTGAAATTCGTCAACAAGGTACTGCTGGATGCCATCAAGCGCGGCGCCTCGGACATTCACTTTGAACCCTACGAAAAACGCTACCGTGTGCGTTACCGTATTGACGGCATGTTGCGGGAAATTGCCTCGCCGCCGGTTACCATGGGCGGACGTTTCTCGGCGCGCATTAAAGTCATGTCGCGCATGGATACGGCGGAACGCCGCATCCCGCAGGATGGCCGTATCAAAATGCGTATTTCCAAAAGCAAGGCCATCGACTTTCGCGTAAATACATGCCCCACCCTGTTTGGCGAAAAAATTGTATTGCGTATTCTGGATTCGTCCAGCGCCAAGCTGGGCATTGATATGCTGGGTTATGAGCCGGTACAAAAAGAAGCGTACATGAGCGCACTTTCCAAACCCTATGGCATGATCCTCGTAACCGGCCCTACCGGCTCCGGTAAAACCGTGTCGCTGTATACAGGCATCAACATCCTAAATACGGAAGATCGCAACATCGCAACGGCAGAAGACCCGGCTGAAATCAATCTCGAAGGCATTAACCAGGTCAATGTGAACGTCAAGGTGGGGCTCACCTTTGCATCCGCACTGCGCGCCTTCTTGCGCCAGGACCCGGATGTGATCATGGTGGGGGAAATTCGTGACCTCGAAACCGCCGAAATCGCCATCAAGGCGGCACAAACCGGTCACATGGTTTTATCAACCCTGCATACCAATGACGCGCCACAAACCCTGGCGCGTCTGGTGCAAATGGGCGTGCCGCCTTTCAATATCGCTACCGCCGTTAACCTGATTATTGCGCAGCGTCTGGCGCGTCGTTTGTGCAACAGCTGCAAGAAGGTGGTTGAAATTCCGCGCGAGGCTTTACTTGAAGAAGGCTTTACAGAAGAAGACGTAGCCAGTGGCATCAAGGTGTATGGCCCCGTTGGTTGCGATGCCTGTGACAAGGGTTACAAGGGCCGGACAGGTATTTACCAGGTAATGCCCATCTCCGATGCCATGGGCCGCATCATCATGGCCAATGGCACTGCAACGGATCTTGCCGACCAGGCCAAAAAAGAAGGCATCGCCGACCTGCGCCAGTCCGGTCTCAAAAAAGTAAAAGACGGTGTTATCGGTCTTGAAGAACTTAACCGTGTAACCAAGGAATAATTTAAGGAACAGCCATGGCAAAAACTGCTTCAATGAAATCCGATAAGGCCGCCAAACCGGTTATCAAGAAACAGATGTTTATCTGGGAGGGCACAGGTCGTGATGGTAAAAAAGTCACCGGAGAAACGCCCGCTGCCAACATGGATGCAATCAAGGCCGATTTGCGCCGCCAGGGCATAGTGCCAAAACGTGTCAAGAAAAAAAGCACGGTTGCAGCCAGCCAGAAAAAAATTACAGCGGGTGATATTGCTATATTTGCCCGCCAGCTTTCCACAATGATGCGTGCGGGCGTGCCATTAGTACAGTCATTTGATATTACCGGCAATGGCCACTCCAATCCAGCAATGAGACACTTAATTCTATCTATCAAAACAGATGTGGAGGCAGGAGGCACATTTGCATCGGCATTACGCAAACACCCACTTCATTTTGATGACCTTTTCTGCAACCTGGTGGAAGCTGGTGAACAATCCGGCGCACTGGAGGCCTTACTCGATAAAATTGCCACTTACAAAGAAAAAACAGAATCACTGAAAATTAAAATCAAAAAAGCGGTGACATACCCAATTATCGTGATTTGCGTTGCTTTTATTGTTACTGCCATTTTACTGATCTTTGTAGTGCCTGTTTTCGCTGATCTATTTGAAGATTTTGGTGCTGAGCTACCAGCAATAACCCAATTCTATGTTGATTTATCGAATGCTTTTGTAGACAAATGGTATTTAATTCTCGGTAGTATTGCTTGTCTAGTTGCAGGCTTTATAGAAATTCACAAGCGATCCTCTGCTTTTCGAGAAGCACTAGAACGCACCATGCTAAAAACTCCTGTTGTAGGCGATCTTATTATGAAGTCCTCCGTTGCCCGTTTTGCACGAACATTAGCCACCATGTTTGCGGCAGGTGTTCCATTAGTTGAAGCCATGGACTCTGTAGCGGGTGCTGCTGGTAACATCCAATACAAGAAAGCTATTTTGCAAATACGTGATGGTCTGGCCAGCGGCCAGCAACTACAGGCAGGCATGAAAAACTTTCCTGATCTTTTTCCCAACATGGTCATACAAATGGTTGCCATCGGGGAGGAATCCGGCGCGCTGGATACCATGCTTGGCAAAGTGGCGGATTATTATGAAGAACTGGTGGATGCCGCCGTGGATTCACTTACCGCCATGCTCGAACCCATGATTATGGCTTTTCTTGCTGTTGTCGTCGGCGGCCTGATCATTGCCATGTATATGCCCATTTTCAAACTGGGCGCAGTTGTTTAAAACGGAAATGGATTTCATCAATCTCCTGCAGCAAAACAGCGCGGTATTTTACAGCCTGATAATTTTTATCAGCCTAGCCTTCGGCAGTTTTCTCAATGTAGTAATTTACCGCCTGCCAAGAATGATGGAGCAGGAATGGCATTCGCAATGTCGCGAACTGCTCGAATTACCGGCCAACAAGCCAGAAAAAATCAGCCTTGCTTTTCCTGCATCAGCCTGCCCGCAGTGCGGACACAAAATCCGCTTCTGGGAAAACATTCCGGTTTTCAGTTATATATTTTTAAAAGGCCAGTGCTCAGGCTGTGGCAATAAAATCTCTCTGCAATATCCGCTGATTGAAGCTGTCACTGCAATATTATCTGTTGCAGTGGCCTGGAAATTTGGCGTCAGCTGGCAAACACCATTGGCTTTATTGCTCACCTGGTCGCTCATTGCATTAACCATGATCGACTTCCACAAACAGCTGTTGCCCGACAGCATCACGCTGCCTCTTTTGTGGCTTGGATTACTGGCCAACATTTTTGAGATTTTCACCACACTGGAATCCGCCGTGATTGGCGCCATGGCCGGTTATCTCGCCCTGTGGTGCGTGTATCACACTTTCAAATTACTCACCGGCAAGGAAGGCATGGGCTTTGGCGATTTCAAATTGCTCGGAGCATTGGGCGCATGGCTGGGCTGGAAAATTCTGCCATTGATCATTCTGCTGTCATCACTGGTTGGCGCTGTCATCGGCATTGCGCTGATTGTGCTTACCCGCCACGATAAAAACATTCCCATTCCCTTTGGCCCCTATCTCG
>JAUPMA010000267.1 GCA_030836935.1 Pseudomonadota bacterium
GCAGAATGAACAAAAAGAAGAAATAACGCCTGTGATTTTTCCTGTGGTTTGATCTTACCCGGCTTGGCCGGTACGCGTTGATACCGGCTTGCTGCTGTTCCGGGGGTAAATGAATTTGGTTTCAATCAGTTGAATTTTTCTGGCACGGCTTAACCGTTTAATCTGTGCTTCCCGTTGACTGGCGCGGCTGCGATTATCATGGATCTCGGAATAAACAAGCTGCACTGGCAAACGGCCGCGCGTGTATTTTGAAGCTGTACCATGATTATGCGCAGCGATGCGTTTTTCCAGATTGTTGGTAATGCCGGTGTAGAATGTATTATCGGCACATTGCAGCAGATAACAGTGCCAGTCATTCCTGGTGTCAGTTGTTTTGTGCATGCATTTGGTTAACCGGCCTTGCCGTCCAGGCGTGTCTTCAGATAAATCGGTGCAAACCGAAGTATCCACAGCGACATGCAGATTATCCAGCTGACAACGGTAATAACATTCAAACTGAATCCGCCAACTGTATTGATGCCCTGTACATCGGCGGCAATGCGCAGACAGGCCGTAACGCTGATACCAAGAAATAGATACCAGGTGGTTTTATTGAGTGCAAGTGGCCGGCCGGAGTGGCCAAGTGAAACGCGCGAAGCCATGGCAATGAGCAGGGATGAAATAAATCCGATGGTAATGGCATGGAAGGGTGCCTTGCCAAGTATCAACTCACCGGTGATCAATACATAAAAACTCTGCACGCTGAATAATGTCATGCCCAGTCCCAGCCATAAAAATGCAATATGCAGTACAGCCAGCAGCTTATCAACAAAGCTCTTGCGGAATTTCCAGATATAACTGTGATAAAAGCCGATGCATGCCAATGGCAGGTCGGCAATAAACAGCCATTGATAGAGGCCGTTGAAATCGAGAATAAAATGCAGGCTGCACAAAATGCTCATGGCCGGCAATGACCAGCGAGGCTGCACCACGACATAATTCCTGATGACGCTGCTGCTGAAAAACGGCAGCATGCGATGACTCACAGTGAATAATATGGGCAGCAGGAATAACCACACCCCCGCCTTGAGTGATACAAACAGCAGATCAATGTAATCGGTAAGCATCCACAGCAGAAAACTGGCCGCACCCAGCCAGCCAAAAATGAGGGCTGTATTGAGCCAGGTTTCATAGGTTTTGTTTGGTGCAGGTGCGGTTTTATAGACATTGAACAGTGCCCTGAATCCAAATAACCAGCCAGCAAGATAGATGGCTAACCCGGCTGCGGCCACATCGATGCGCCAGAACAAACCGATTTCAAAAATGGCCATGCCAGTCGCCAGCCACAGGAAAGCGGGAACATAAATATCACGCGGAATAATGGTGCCGTTCATCCAGCGTGGATAAACCGTCATCAGGAATCCGAAAATAAAAAAAATGAACACGCCGTAAAGCATGATGAAACCATGCGCAAAAGTGGTGGGTACTGCCAGTTCCAGCGGTGCCCATAGCTGGGTATAACGTCCTGCAAGTTCAATGGCCCAGAAAAGGATGGGCAATACCAGTTGTATGGCTCCCGTAAAAAACATCACGCGATGCGGTGCGGCGGTGAAAGTATTCCAGGATATTCTGGATACAACGGGTTCGGATATTTGATGGAGTGGCATAATTGTCTGGTGTTGTGATGATTGACAGGAATTATAGATAAGTATCGGGTTATTTAGTACATAGATTTTATGTGGTCTGGTACAGGTTCATGATCAGGATCGGATGGTTCTATTCGGCCGGCCGGGTGACAAATTGCCGTCGGTGCCTGACATGGAATCAATGATCGCGTTGCAAACGCACCATATCCGGATTATCAGCATCCAGTCAATTTCGCATACAGCAACGGCAGCTCCCGTGGCAGTTCATCGGCCTTGCGAATTACTACATAAGAGCGGGTGCCGAAAATGTGTGGCAAATAATCATTGGCTTTTTCATCAATGGTAACGCAAAAAACTTGCTGGCCTTTCTGTCGCGCTTCGCTGATGGCATGGCGTGTGTCTTCAATGCCGTAACGTCCTTCGTATACATCGAGATCATTGGGTTTGCCGTCGGTTAGTAACAATAATAATTTTTGTTGCGAATTCTGTTTTTCAAGTAATGCGCTGGCATGGCGGATTGCAGCGCCCATGCGGGTGTAGAAGCCGGGCTTGATGGCCTGGATGCGGCCGCGGACACCGGCGTTGTAGGTGTCTTCAAAATTCTTGATGATGTTGAAACGTACATGATTGCGATTGCGCGAAGAAAAACCGTGAATGGCAAACTGATCGCCAGTGGCAGTGAGCGATTCGGCAAACAGATACAGGCTGTCACGAATCACATCAATGGTACGGGCCGTGTTGTTGATCCATGAGTCGGTTGATAGTGACAAATCGGCAAGCAGCAAACTGGACAAATCACGATGTGAATTTTTCATGGATTTGTATAGCCGGCTTTCTGTATCGCGATGTTCCGTGTGCTGCTGAACATGAAATTGCAGATAGGCATCCATGTCAATGTCCGTGCCGTCTTCCTGCGCCTTGAACCAGATGCGCATGGGTTTGAGTGCTTCAAACTGGTTGCGCAGTTTTCGGGCAGGAAATTTCAGGTGTGCCGGCAATTCATGCGCGTTTGCGTCACGTGCCAGCATGGGTTGCAGGCAGCAATAATCTTTTTTGAGAATCTGTTTTTTATAATCCCATTCGGGCAAATAAATGCCCTGGCCAAGTTTCAGATCATCATAGGCTTCGGCGGGCAAGTCGAGATCGACTTTCAGTTTGCTGGCCATGGACTCGCTGTTTTTTGCCAGGGATACGGTATCCATGTCCTGCATGGCGGCAGCGGCTTCATCCATGTCATTTTCTTCATCCTGGCTGCGGTCAAGATTGATGAATTCAGACCAGGAGAAAATATTTTCAAAACGAATGGCGAGCAGACCGCCTTCTGTTTTTTTATTGTCTTCGCGTTTCGCCTGTTTCTTGCCGGCAATTTCCCTGCTGTCTTTGACTGTTTCATTTTCAGTTTCTGCGGAACCGGTATCCTGTCTTGATTGCGGTGCGTTATTTTCTGGCGGATATGGATGCAGCCATAAATAAACCGGCTCGGGCGGACGTCTGGCAGGAGGAAGAATCTGTGCCTGCCCGGGATTATGCAGGGCTTGCCTGATGGCAATTTCCTGTTGCGCTTCATCTGCAGGTAATGTTTGCAGTTCGGGCCGGTTGGCAATATGAGCGGTCACCAGTTGTTCATATACCGGTTTCAAGCCGGGAAAACGGTGCAGGGTTTGTATCGTTAACTGCTGATTGCGCTGGTACCACGGATAAATTCCGCCATTGTCACTGGAGGCCAGCGCAGTTAACCAGATGTAGAGTTTTTTGTTGAGTGCAGACTGGGGGAAAACATCAAGAGTTTCCGGCAGGTGCAATGCATTGGTGTCGAGCCAGCAAAGCTGTATTTTTTCCTCGCTGCCGGCGACGCGCTGTATCCAGTTGCGGCGTGTAGCGGATTGTGTGGCAATGGATGTTTCGATGTGCATGGCCGCATCACCAATCATGGCGCGGAACATGATGCCGAGTGTTTTTTTTATGTCATGCAAATGCACGGCTGCTTCGGGGTAGCGTTTGCTGGCGGCGCGAGTGATGAGCCGATCCCATAACTGGCCGACATGTTCTTCCAATTCCCAGAAATGCAGTAATGACATGGTTATTTACCGGCAGGGTGTGCTGTGCGTTTTCTTCGTCTACGGAAGAAATATACAAAAGCAAAGCGATTAACCACAGGGGACTCGGAGGATACAGGGAATGAATTGTTTTCCTCTGTGATCTCCGTGTTCTCTGTGGTGGAAGATTTTTTGGTGGTTATGGATGGATTGTTATGGCCAAAACAATGCACCGGCAATTCCGGGAATTTTCCAAAGCCGCGATCGGATATATGCAATGCGCAATCATCCTGTACCCATTTCAGCAATCCC
>JAUPMA010000268.1 GCA_030836935.1 Pseudomonadota bacterium
AAAATGTTGCCGTTAACGCCACAGGTGCGGGTCAGCTCGGTGTCATGGATCACAACCAGTGTGCCGTCGGCGGCACACTGCACATCAAATTCAATATAACCGGCGCCACATTGCAGGGCCGCTTCAAGACCGACCAGGGTATTTTCCGGGTATCTCTCCATATAGCCGCGGTGCGCAACCAGATTGGGAATAGCCATTATGTTCTCTTCAGGATTTTGTTCAGCTGGAGTGTAGTCAATTGCACAATTTGTGCAGCGCGGCAGCAAAGATGGCAAAGCGGGATTGCAGGCCGGTATCGGTTGCCGGGATGAATACCCGGCTGGAGGCGGGTGTGCCGAACCAGTCGGCCGGTTGCCCGGCAGCCAGCCAGGCCGCGCCGCGCGCGGTGGTTTCAAACACCTCAGCACGCTGCACCTTGCAGCCGCTCAGATTTGCCAGCTTCTGGCACAAGCCATCCAGTCGCGACAGGCCGCCGCTGATTAACAGAGTGTGAATCGCCAGATGTTTTTGCATCGCGTGCAAATTGTGTTGCAGCAGAAACACAATGCTTTCGATGATGGCAACGTAACGGGCGGGTAGCGGGTGTTGATCCTGATGACCTGCAAAATGCGGTGCTATAGCACTCGACCACCAGGGTGACCCCAAGCCGCCCACGGTGTTGATGAACACCGGCGGCGATGTTTCGGTGTTTAGCCACAGCGGCAATTGTTCAAATAAATTTTCCACCGGCCATTGCGGCTGCGCCCAGTCCAGCGCCGAACCCGCGCCGTTTACCGTGCCTTCGAGCAACCAGCCGCCGGCGCGGATGCCGCATAACAAGGGTGTGCCGGTGATGACGCGATCACAAGCCGCCAGGATGAATGCGCCGCTGCCGGCATTCACCACTGCCGTGCCATCAGGCAGCGGGCCGAGCCCATGAAACGCGGCGGTTTGATCACCGCATACTGCGGTGATTGGAAAATTGTAAGGTTGTAAAAAACCATAGTGATGTTGCAGTGGCAAACACGGCGGCAAATATTTTTTTTCGATCTGAAAAATCCGTAACAGCTCATCGCTCCAGTCACCGCTATGCAAATCGAGCAACAGCATGCGATGCGCATTACTGATATCCACACAAAATTTGTTGTCGATGAGCAACCGCCACAACAAAAAACTTGCCAGCGGTCCCATGCATAAATTGTTTTGCTGCGCCGCAGTTTGCACCCTGTTGTTATGCGCCAGCAGCCAGCGCAGTTTGCCGGCACCGTAATGCGCGGATAACGGCAAACCGGTAATGCTTTTAATGCGTGCTGTGTGCGCAGAAAATTGCTGTAAATCATTTTGCGCACGCCGATCCTGCCAGCTCAAGGCCGGGCATAAGGCTTTACCGGTTGTTTTATCCCAGGCCAGGGTGGTGGAGCGTTGCGTGGTGAGAGCGCATATTGTGCGATCCGGAATATTGCCGATTCGCGAAAGTACCTGATGAATCGAACGCAGTATCTCTTCCGCATCCTGCTCCACCTGTTCGTGATCAATGCGCTGTAGCGCAACCGTTTGCTCGGCTTGTGCGAGGATGTCGCCGCGAGGGGAAAACAGCAGAGCGCGCGTGGCGTGGGTGCCCTGGTCAATAACAAGAATGTGATTGTTCATGCTACGAACATAGCAACAAATTACCCGAAGGGGCACCTCTCGTGGGTGCCCGATTCGGTGCAGGTTTCGAAAACAGGGCAACCACAAGGGTCGCCCCTGCGTGTAGAATGTTAATGAATATCATAGACAGCATGTCACCATGCAATACAAGCCCGAAATCCATCATCGCCGTTCCATTCGCTTGCGCGGGTATGATTATGTGCAGGCGGGGTTGTATTTCATCACAATATGCACGCTGCACGCATGCACGCAGGCCGTTGTTTGGCGAAATTATTGAGAGTTGCATGCGATTGAATGCGGCGGGGGAGACGGTAGAAAAAAGTGGCAGGAATTGGCGAAGAAATATCCCGGTATCTCATTACATGAATACGTCACCATGCCCAATCATATCCATGGCATCATCGAAATCGTAGGGGCACCCCTCGTGGGTGCCCGATCTGGCGCAGGTATCGAAAGCAGGGCAACCACAAGGGTTGCCCCTACGGGTCAAAAAACAATCGGCGATATTGTCGGCGCTTTTAAATCATTAACAACGCATGCATATATTCACGGTGTAAAAAACAACAACTGGATTTCATTCAATGGCAAATTATGGCAACGCAATTACTACGAACACATTATTCGTAATGAAGAATCATATTTAAAAATTTCGGAATACATTCTTACCAATTCTGTGCAATGGCTGGATGATACCTATTATGTTTAAACCGGATGAATTGGCGCATGCCTTCTCCTGGCGTTATATCGCCGCGCTGGCAAAACAGCATAAACCCGCCCTGGTCAAAGCGAATCTTATTGCCCTGCTGGCGGCACTGGTGAGTGTGCCGGTACCGTTGCTGATGCCGCTGCTGGTGGATGAAGTGCTGCTGCATAAACCGGGCACGATGGTGGCGGTGATGAATGCACTGTTTCCGCCAGCCTTGCATGGCCCGGCGGTTTATATCGTTGCGGTGATGTTGTTCACGGTGCTGTTGCGTTTTGGTTCGCTGGTGTTATCGGTGTGGCAGGCGCGTGAATTCACACTGGTGGCGAAGGACGTTACGTTTCATATTCGCCGGCGTCTGCTGGAGCACATGCAGGCGGTGTCGATGGTGGAATATGAAACACTGGGCAGCGGCACGGTGGCCTCGCATCTGGTGACAGATGTGGAAGCGGTGGATGCGTTTATTGGTTCGGCGCTGAGCAAATTTGTGGTGGCAGTGTTATCAATCATTGGCATTGCCGTCATTTTGTTGTGGCTGCACTGGCAACTGGCGCTGTTTATTCTGGTGATGAATCCGCTGGTGATTTATTTCACCATGGTGCTGGGCAAGAAAGTCAAACAATTAAAGAAAAACGAAAACACCGCGTTTGAATTATTTCAGCAGGCGCTGGCCGAAACCCTGGATGCAATCCAGCAAATTCGTGCCAGCAATCGTGAGCGTCATTATGTGTTGCGGGTGATTGATCAGGCGCGTGGCGTGCAAAAACATTCAGCCGCTTTTGGCTGGCAGACGGATGCAGTCAGCCGCCTGTCCTATTTTGTTTTTTTGTTCGGCTTTGAAATGTTTCGCGCCATCAGCATGTTGATGGTGGTGTTTTCTGATTTGACTATCGGTCAGATGTTTGCGGTGTATGCCTATTTGTGGTTCATG
>JAUPMA010000269.1 GCA_030836935.1 Pseudomonadota bacterium
GCAGCACACGGTACCAATCCGGCCACCGCCACCATGTGCGGTTATTCGGTAAAGGAAATTCCGACACTGGATAATGGCGACGTGGATGTGGATGCATTGAAAGCGGCTGTGGGTCCACAAACCGCCGGCTTGATGCTGACCAATCCGTCAACGCTGGGTGTGTTTGAACGCAATATTGAACAGATCGCAAAAATCGTGCATCAGGCCGGTGGTCTGTTGTATTACGACGGCGCCAATCTCAATGCCATTCTAGGCAAGATTCGTCCCGGTGACATGGGTTTTGATGTGATTCATTCCAATCTGCACAAAACTTTTTCCACGCCACACGGCGGCGGCGGCCCCGGTGCCGGTGCGGTCGGTGTCAGTGCCAGATTAAAACCGTTCTTGCCGTTGCCAATGGTGATCAAAGAAGGCAACAGCTATCGCTGGCTAACAGAAAAGGATTGTCCGCAAAGTATCGGCACCTTGTCCGCATTCATGGGTAACGCCGGTATTCTGTTACGTGCTTATGTTTACATGCGACTGCTCGGCCGCGAAGGCATGACGCGTGTGGCGGAGTTTTCCACGCTCAACGCCAATTACATGATGGCACAACTGAAAAAACGCGGATTTAAAGCGGCGATACCTAATCGTTATGCATCGCATGAATTTATTATCACGCTGAAAAAACAGGCGAAGGAATTGCATGTGTCGGCCATGGATTTTGCCAAGCGTCTGCTCGACAAGGGTTATCACGCACCGACTACTTATTTCCCGTTGCTGGTGCCGGAATGCTTGCTGATCGAACCCACGGAAACTGAAGCCAGGGATATTCTGGATGGCTTCATTGAAGCGCTGGTGGAAATTCAGCACGAAGCCGAAACCGATGCCGGCATGTTGCACGGCGCGCCCTACACCATGCCGGTACGTCGTCTGGATGATGTGCTCGCGGCCAAGCAGCTTGATCTGGCCTGGGGCAAAACGAATGGCACAGGGGAATAATTGAATATGGCTTACAGTGGCAATACCGGCATCAAGCGTATTTTTCTGGCGGGTTTGTATTCATGGCAGGGATTCAAGGTTTGCTTTCGCAAGGAAGAAGCTTTTCGCCAGGAAGTTTTTTTGTCTGTTGTGTTGTTGCCGCTGGCATTTTATCTCGGTGATAACGGTATGCAGATTGCCATGATGGTGGCCAGTGTGTTGCTGGTACTGATGGTTGAGATTCTGAATTCCGCGATTGAAGCCGTGGTTGACCGTATTGGTATGGAACGTCACAAACTCAGTGGCCGCGCCAAGGATATGGGTTCCGCCGCCGTGTTATTGTCGCTGATCAATCTTGTTGTCGTGTGGAGCCTGGTTCTGTTCTACAAATAAACCTGTTTCCGCAATGGGGTGGTACATGCATAAACAAATTCTGTTGCTGGTGCTGGCCGTTGCATTTGCCGGTTCGGTTCATGGACGTGAAATTGCCGGCGTCCATGTTGATGAAACAGTAGTTGTACCCGGTGTGGCGGAAACACTGAAACTGAATGGTGCGGCCATACGCAGCAAATTTCTTGTCAAGGTATATGTAGCGGCTCTGTACGTCACGGAAACAACGGATGATGCCAGTGTCATTCTTGCCAGCACATCAGCCAGGCGCATGATGTTGCATATGTTGTACAACGAAGTTGAAAAGGAAAAACTGGCGAAGTCGTGGCAGGAAGGAGTCGAGAAAAATCTTGGCGCGGCAGATTACCTTGCTATCAAATCCAGGCTGGATCGTTTCAACAGTCTGTTCAGCACCATGCGCCGGAATGATGTTGCATGGATTGATTATGTTCCCGGCGCGGGTACACGAGTCACTCTTCGCGGCAAAGGTGGTCTTTATGAAGAGAAGGGCGTCATTGAAGGTGCGGATTTTTATCGTGCGATATTGAGTGTGTGGATTGGGGATGAACCTGCTACGGAGGAAATGAAGGCGGGGTTACTGGGGATTGATAAATAGTTTCTGGATTTGAAACGTCAGTAATCATCAAGCATAAAAGAAGTGCGCCTGAAGGCGCACCTGCAAAATCAATGTACCAACCACTGATTCACCTGCATCACATCTTCACGCGACAGCATTCCTGCTGCCTGTTTCAGCCGAAATAAATTAATAATGTAGTCGTAACGGGCTTGCGCGTAATCACGTTCGGCGCGGTATTGCTCACGCAATGCAGCCAGCACATCAATGGTGGTGCGGGTACCGACTTCATATCCGGCACGTGTGGCTTCGTAGGCGGCCTGTGTCGAGGCCAGCGCCTGCCGGTAGGCGGTAACGCGGGCAATTGATGTAGTGACGCCCAGATAACTGGTGCGGCACAGCTGTTCAGTTTCGCGTTGTGTCTGGTCGCGCAATACGCGCGCCTGTTCCTTTAATGCAACAGCTTCGCGTGTTCTGGCGCCGGTTAAACCGCCGGAATAAATCGGTACATTGAGATTGAGCGTAACCGAATCATCCGTGGATTCGGTATCGCCGCTGGCCAGGCCATCGGTAGATGCATTTTCGCGGCTGGCTATCAGTGACAGGCTGGGATAATGTCCGGCGCGCTGCATGCCAACCTGTTTTTGTGTTACTTCAAATGATAATTGTGCGGCTTTCAATGCGAGATTATTTTGCTGCGCCGTTTTGATCCATTCATCCATATTTTCGGGCTGGGGCATTAGCAATGGAATTTCCTCGTTCAGCGGCGCCAGGTTTTCCGGCAATACACCAATCAGGTTGCGCAGGTTTTCGCGTGCGGTAGCCCGGGAATTTTCTGCTGCAATCCATTGTGCTACCGACAGGTCATATTGCGCCTGTGATTCCTTGACATCCGTGATTGCAATCAGTCCGACATGGAAGCGTTGCTGGTTCTGTTCCAGCTGTTTGCCGATTGATTCTTTTTCGGCTGTAGCCAGTTTCAGGTTGTCCTGTGCCGCCAGCCAGCTGTAATAAGCCTGCGCGACGCGCACGATTAAATCCTGCCGTGCCGCATTTACTTTGGCCTCGCCGATGGCGACTGTCAGATCAGCCTGCTGCCATTGCAGCCAGTTGCTGTGGTTGTAGAGTGATTGTGTCAGGGTCAGCGCGTAACCATCGGTGTCATAGCGGTCGTCATCTGGCATGGCTGTCGTTTCAAGATTATGCGTGCCGGCAAAAATATCGAGTTCGACGTGAGGCAATAATGCGGCCCGCGCTTGCGGCTGGATTTCGCGCATGGCCTGATATTCAAATTCGGCGCCCAGAATGCGCGGGTCATCTTTTTGCGCCTGCTCGAAGGCTTGCATGAAATCCATGGTTGCGGCGAATGTTGTGGCCGGCGCGCATAAATACACGCTGGCCAGCAGTACATAAAAAAGATGAGTGTGTTTTTTCATTTCAGAAAACAAATTGTTTCTTCTTTTCTGCATGTTGCAGAGGTAATAGTGATGTTTCAAACAACACCTGTTCTGCCCAGGCCTGTTCACCGGTGCGGGTAATCAACCGGGCCTGCATTACCGGCGCTTCGCCGGTGATTACAAACAGACGGCCATTCGGACGCAGTGACTGTCTGTAGAAGTCGGGTATCTGGTGCATGGCGCCGGTTATCACAATTACGTCCCAGCTCTTTCCCGGCTGTAGACCCTGGCTGGCGTCACAGGTTGCAAGGGTTGCATTAAAAATACCATGCGTCCGGAGTCTGGTGATGGCAGCACGGGTGAATTCTTCGTGAATATCCGCACTGTCGACATGGGCGGCCAGATGCGCCAGGCAGGCCGTGATATAACCCGTGCCGGTACCAATTTCGAGTACGTCATCCATGGGCTGGATATTGAGCGATTGCAGCATGCGGCCTTCCACTACCGGATGCATCATGACTTCGCCATACGCCAGCGGAATGGCAGTATCGGCATAGGCCAGCGCCTTGTAAGCCGCCGGCACATAGTCGGCGCGTGATATCTGCGCCAGCGTTTTCAGCACCCGGTTGTCCAGCACATCCCAGGGGCGTACCTGATGTTCCACCATGTTCTGGTGTGCCTGGTGCAGATTGTTTGCAGTCATGTCTTCTCCCCGGGGATTCATTATTTTGTGCGAGTCGATTCTAAGGGGTTGGTGGCAAGTAGCAAGTGGCAAGTAGCAAGTAGCAAGTAGGAAGTAGGAAGTAGGAAGTGGGAAGTGGGAAGTGGGAAGTGCGGGGAAACATTTCTGTCGGGGTAGGCTCATGCACCGATTCAAGATAAACTTGTTTCTCAATTGAAGCTGGGGGTTCATGTTACCGGTCTGTTTTCAGGCGCGGGCATGATGAGAAACACCCTTGGAACCTGATCTGCCTAATAGCAGCGTAGGGAAGCTTCGGTAACGTTCCTTCCGGATGATACCGTCGCTCCACCAATAAACGTGAATGTCGCACCGCGACACCTGACTGCCTTCTCCCGTTCGGGGAGAAGGGGGAACCATCGGCAACGCCGATGGTGGGTGAGGGCGGGGTTGCGACATCTTTATATTCGGGATGCGCCTGTCACAACCCGTTAGAGGTATCACCACATGAACGCCATACCTGAAGCCTTTATTACCAAAACCGCCAGTCTGTCGGAAGAAGTCACCAAGCCCTTCACCGGCTCACGCAAGATTTACATCACCGGCTCGCGGCCCGATATTCGCGTTGGCATGCGTGAAATCTTGCAGGCAGATACCGCCGCCAGCTTCGGCGTGGAAAAAAATCCGCCGATTCCGGTGTATGACACCTCCGGCCCGTTTACCGACCCGGCTGTACACATAGATTTGATGAAAGGTCTCGCGGCCTTGCGTGAAAACTGGATTATCGAGCGCGGCGATACCGAATTGCTCAGCGGCCCCAGTTCTGACTTTGGCCGCAAACGCCAGAACGATCCGGCCCTGGCACATTTGCGCTTTGAACACATCCGCACTCCGCGCAAGGCGCTCGCCGGCAAAAATGTCAGCCAGCTGCATTATGCGCGCCGCGGCATCATCACCCCGGAAATGGAATATGTCGCCATCCGCGAAAACCTGCGTTTGAATGAACTGCGCCAGGACCCAGCCTACACCAGGCTATTGAAACAGCATCCCGGCCACAGCTTCGGTGCCAGCATTCCCAAGGAAGTGACCGCCGAATTCGTGCGCGATGAAATTGCCCGTGGCCGCGCCATCATCCCCTGCAACATCAATCACCCGGAACTGGAGCCGATGATCATCGGCCGCAATTTCCTGGTGAAAATCAACACCAACATCGGTAATTCGGCAGTGACTTCATCCATTGAAGAAGAAGTGGAAAAAATGGCCTGGTCGGCGCGCTGGGGCGGCGACACGCTGATGGATCTGTCCACTGGCAAAAATATTCACGAAACCCGCGAATGGATTTTGCGCAATGCACCCATGCCCATCGGCACGGTACCAATTTATCAGGCGCTGGAAAAAGTGAACGGCAAGGCCGAGGATCTCACCTGGGAAATTTTCAAAGATACGTTAATAGAACAGGCCGAACAGGGTGTGGATTATTTCACCATTCATGCCGGCGTGCGTCTGGCCTATGTGCCACTCACTGCCGAACGTCTCACCGGTATCGTGTCACGCGGTGGTTCGATCATGGCGAAATGGTGTCTCGCGCATCATAAAGAGAATTTCCTCTACACCCACTTCGAGGAAATCTGCGAAATCATGCAGGCCTACGATGTTGCCTTCTCGCTCGGTGACGGCCTGCGCCCCGGCTGCATCGCCGAC
>JAUPMA010000270.1 GCA_030836935.1 Pseudomonadota bacterium
ATGGCAGACAAATCCGATGAGATCGGATTGGCCAGCACCATGGGTTTTATTTCCGGATCAATTGCCGCCTGCCACTGTGGGTCGACAAAACTGTAGGTAATGGCTTCGTGATAATCACGATCAATCAGTGTGCGACGTAATTGGGTTTTCGTCAGCGTACTTTCGCTCAGCGCTTTCATTTCCGGTTGATAGCGCGGCAGCGTACGCGGAATAGTATTGTAACCGCGCACGCGAATTAATTCTTCAATCAAATCAGCTTCAATCGCGATATCAAAACGGAACGCCGGTGGCGTAACTTTCCAGTCGTTACCACTCTGCTCCACCTTCATACCGAGGCGACCGAGAATTTGCCGCACTTCCGCATCGTCAAATGTGATGCCCAATAAACGCGTGATGCGGGCATGGCGGAGCAATATCGGCGAGGGTTGCGGCAAATCACCGGCCGATATTTTTTCAATTACCGGGCCGGCCTGGCCGCCACACATTTCAAGCAGCAACTGCGTGGCGCGT
Organism: Pseudomonadota bacterium; assembly: GCA_030836935.1. GTDB lineage: Bacteria > Pseudomonadota > Gammaproteobacteria > SZUA-229 > SZUA-229 > JACPVK01. The sequence continues at coordinate 511 of JAUPMA010000270.1, forward strand.
TCCATGGTTTTAACTTGCAAAGCCGGATCAACGCCGCGCTCAAAACGATGCGAAGAATCGGTATGCAAGCCGTAATCACGTGCGCGACCGGCTACAGCCAATGGTGCGAAGAAGGCACACTCCAGAAAAATATTTTTGGTGTTGTCGGTCACACATGAACCTTCGCCACCCATCACACCGGCCAGCGCCAGCGGTTTTTGCGCATCGGCAATCACCAGTGTGCGCGTATTCATTTCAATTGACTTGCCATCCAGTAGCGTCATTTTTTCACCGGCATGCGCCATGCGCACCTGAATACCACCATTCAATGTATCCAGATCAAACGCATGCATGGGTTGACCCAGTTCCAGCATAACGTAATTGGTAACATCCACGGCGGGACCCAGACTGCGAATACCGGAGCGACGTAATCTTTCCACCAGCCACAAAGGTGATTTGGCAGTCACGTTTACATTTCGAATGACGCGACCCAGATAACGTGGACAGGCTTGCGGCGCGGACACATCCACTGCGAAAGTATCACTAATGCTAGCCGCAACCGGGTTGATTTTAACAGCGCTGACATCACACTGATTCAATACACCGAGTTCACGCGCAATACCGGCCACACTCAGGCAATCACTGCGGTTCGGCGTTAAATCTACTTCCAGGCATTGATCATCGAGTTGCAAATACTGGCGCACATCCTGGCCAACCGGCGCATCGTCGGGAAATTCCATCAAACCTTGCGAGGTTTCGGCAATGCCAAGTTCTTTTTCAGAACACAACATGCCAAACGACTCCACGCCACGCAGTTTGGATTGCTTGATTTTGAAATCGCCGGGCAGTTCTGCACCAATCGTTGCCAACGGCACTTTCATACCGGCGCGCACATTGCTGGCGCCGCAAACAATTTGCAGTGATTCACCGTTACCGGCATTCACCTGACAAACATTTAATTTATCGGCATCAGGATGTTTAGCCAGCGACACAACCTGCGCGACCACCACACCACTGAATTTACCCGCCGCCGGTGTAACCGAATCAACTTCAATTCCCGCCATGGTGAGCTGACTCACCAGCGTTTGGGTATCAACCGCCGGATTCACCCATTCACGCAACCAGGTTTCGCTGAATTTCATGTAAAAACCTCAAGAAAACTGTTTGAGAAAACGCAAATCGTTTTCAAAGAACAGGCGCAAGTCATTCACGCCATAACGCAACATCGCCAGGCGTTCCACGCCCATACCAAACGCATAGCCGGTGAATTTTTCGTTATCTATACCAACGTGTTCGAAAACTTTTGGATGCACCATGCCGCAACCCAGCACTTCCAGCCAGCCGGATTGTTTGCACACACGACAACCGTCACCGCCGCACATCACGCATTGAATATCCACTTCGGAAGACGGTTCAGTAAACGGAAAATAGGAAGGGCGAAAACGCGTTTGCAATTTGTCGTTTTCAAAAAACAGGCGCAAAAATTCAGCCAGCGTACCCATCAAATCCGAAAAACTGATATCGCAATCCACCATCAAACCTTCAACCTGATGGAACATCGGCGTATGCGTTAAATCGGAATCACACCGGTACACACGACCCGGCGCAATCAGACGCAATGGTGGTTTTCCTGTTTCCATTTCACGGATTTGTACAGGTGATGTATGCGTGCGCAACAAGGTACCCGCATTGAAATAAAATGTGTCGTGCATGGCACGTGCGGGATGATGCGAAGGAATATTCAGTGCTTCGAAATTATGATAATCGTCTTCAATTTCCGGGCCTTCAACAATATCAAAACCCAGACGCGCAAAGATTTGTTCAATGCGTTCCATGGTTCGCGTCACCGGATGCAATCCACCGGTTGACTGGCCGCGACCTGGCAAGGTGACATCCACTGAATTGGCAGACAGCTGCTGACTTAATGCGACGTCATCCAGTAATGTTTTGCGCGCATCGAGCGCCGATTGAAATGTATTTTTGGCATCGTTAATTACCTGTCCAGCATCCTTGCGCTGCTCGGCAGGCAACTGGCCCAATGCTTTCAATTGCGTCGTAAACGCACCCTGCTTGCCCAGGTATTTCACCCGCACTGCATCAAGCTGCTGCAAGTCCACCGCATCGGCCACTTCTTTTAACGCCTGCGACAACATGTTCTGTAATTCAGTCATATTTATTAATGTCGTGTTGAAAAAAACATCCAAAAAATTCCGAAATAAAAAAGGGGAAAAGAGCTGGTCTTTTCCCCTTTCGAAACCACAAACGATTTGATTCCGTTTTTATAAATAAAAATCGGAATTCAAAACTTATGCAGCGAGACCAGCCTTGGCTTTTTCAACCAACTGACCGAAAGCCGTTTTATCGAAAATAGCCATGTCAGCCAGCACCTTGCGATCGATTTCGATGGAAGCCTTGCTCAAACCGTCTACAAAACGGCTGTAAGACATACCGAATTCGCGGGCAGCAGCATTGATACGCGCAATCCACAAGGCACGAAATTCACGTTTTTTGACGCGACGATCGCGGAATGCGTATTGGCCTGCCTTGGTTACCGCCTGGGTGGCAGTACGAAACACGCGGCTGCGTGCACCGTAATAACCCTTGGCCTTATCCATTACCTTTTTGTGATGGGCTCGCGCCTGTGTACCACGTTTAACTCTTGCCATGATTCAGACCTCCTCAGTTATAAGGCAACAAACGATTGATCATCGGAACGTCGACAGCAGCAACCTGTGTCGCTTCACGCAAATGACGTTTACGCTTGGTGGATTTTTTGGTCAGAATATGACGACGGAAAGCTGAACCACGCTTTAATCCGCCATTACCGGTACGACGGAAGCGTTTGGACGCACCGCTGTTAGTTTTCATCTTGGGCATAATTACTCCTAATAATGCTTCAACAGACCCAGACCCAACCTCGTGCATTATTGCCGGGCAGATACAGGGTGATTATTCCGGGTTTTATTCAGCGATTGTTTTCACAATCGCCTCGCGGACTCTGGCAAACCGCGTTCAATCATTCACATGACTGAAATTCTTTTCTGTCTTATCCAGTTGACTCCCGCTTTTACGGAAATGACAGAATTAAACACAACCGGCTTTTCCTTTAACCTTTCTTTTTAGGCGACAGCATCATCACCATCTGCCGGCCTTCCATTTTTGGCATTTGTTCTACTGTGCTGATGTCTTCCAGATCCTTGGCGACACGTTCCAGCAACTGCATACCCAGTTCGGGATGCGCAAATTCACGGCCACGGTAACGCAGCGTAACCTTGGCCTTGTCGCCTTCTTCCAGAAACTCGCGCAGATGACGCAGCTTGGTTTTGTAATCACCTTCCTCCG
>JAUPMA010000271.1 GCA_030836935.1 Pseudomonadota bacterium
CTTGCAGATTGGCAAATTGTGATCCTGATCCTGATAACGCTTGCTCAGTTGAATCAGTTCCCAGGCAGTTGCATTGGTCAGGCACATCCGCATGGCCTGGCTGATCAGGCTGCGCAATTGCTGCTGCTGTTGCAATCCTTGCTGATATTTTTGTTGCCATTCATATTCATGCGTTTTCAGCCAGATCTGATCAAGCTGGCTGGCAATTATTTTCAGATGACTGCCCAGAAAATATTTTGCGGCGCTTTCAGTAACAGTCGGTGGCAAGTCAGCATGATATATACCAAGCTGTTCCAGTCTTTGCCGGAGTGTCGGAGTGGCTGAAGTGCGGGATGCCTGTTTCATTTCTGCATTCAGCCAGGCCTGGGCCTTGTCTTCATCCAGTTTGGCGCGCAGGTTGTGATCAAGACTGGTGTAAGGAAAATATGGCGGTTGTTTGTGACGATAAGCCTTGCTGTATAAATTTGGCCAGAACTCGTTTTTCAGATAATGGTTGCTGATATTGGCAGTGATCAGCATGTGTACCAGAGTTTCATCACGCAGTGCCAGATGCACTTTCTGATCGGCATGATATTGCTGCATGCAGCACGCAGATTGTGACAATAATTTGTACAGAGGTGCATACCATGAAAAAAATGCACGCATCATCAATGCAGAAGCCGACCAGCTTTTTTGCCAGGCTATCTGATACTGGCTCCATTGCTGCCCGGCAAAACACAGCCAGGTAGCCGGATGTTTATGCATAACCGAAAGACTGATTATTTCCCGTTCAATGGCCGTCATCAAATAACGTGAATCAAGACTTTGCATCAGCGGCAATCCGATCAGCAAACTGTATGAACAGAGGAATGGAAAACCGTTTGCGGGTGTACGTACCAGCTCCATCGAACAATCGCGCACTATGCGAATGCTGCTGATTTGCGGCGCGTTATATTTTTTTGACAATGCCTCCAGTCGGATACGCAAATCAGGTGCTTCATCCCTGGTGAGCGGCCGGCCTGCCGGATAATCAATCTTGAGTTTCAGCATTTCATAACTTATCCAGCCCGCGATGCCGGCAATACAGGCTTCAAGCAAAATAAATGAATAATCAACATGGCTACCTGCCTGGTAAAAATCGAAAGGTATGTAAACAAGAAAAAAAAGAAAAGCAAAAGGAGGCAGCAGTATCCATACATACGCCAGGCAGGCAAATATTGCCAGGAGCGCCAGATACAGAACCGGATAATGCCTGGCCGAAAGGTTGCCCTGTTGCGCTAAATGATTTGGTTGATGAGTTGTTTGGTTCATTGTTTACATGCCTATAAAAAATCTTCCGGATGTCAGCAGGGTTGTATCGTCTGTCGGTCGATTTCCAGTAGCAAGAAGGAAAGAAAAATACAGTGCAGTTGTGCGAATCGGATCACATTTGGTCATGGCCGCATAATAAAATGCTTATCATGTTTGCGGTTTCATTTATCCGGTTCCCTGAATCTCATCTCACCGTTTTGCACCAGTGACTGTACTTGCAATACTGGCTCGTCCGGAAACAGGTTGCGCAAGTCTTCCATGGTGAGTGATGCGCCTTTTTCATCATAACGCTGCCAGATTTTATCCCAGCGTTCATCATCAAGATAAAATCCGATGGGCAGCATGGCAATCAGGTTGTTGTTGAAATCGGAAATGATTTTTGGTTCAGTAAGTTTGCCTGACATATCAAGTAGAAAGTTAAAAGGTTAAAGTGGCATGTAATAGCAATACGTCATTGTTATTGCCACCATAGCGTTAAAGCGGGTACATAGGTCAATAATACCAGCCATAACAGCATGATGGCCAAAAAGGGCAAGGTGGCCTGGAATAATGTCAAAATGGATTTGCCAAAACGCTGGCTGGCAATGAACAGGTTCATGCCAACCGGCGGGGTCATGTAGCCAATTTCCAGATTGGCGAGAAAAATGATGCCAAGATGTACCGGATCAATCTGATAACGTACTGCCAGCGGCAGAATCAGCGGCACAACCACCACAATGGCAGAAAAAATATCCATCATGGCGCCAACAACCAGTAAAAAAATATTCAGCAATAATAAAAATTGCAGTGGGCTGCTGATATACGACTCAATCATTTGCAGCATCCGCATCGGTAATTGCGAATCAATCAGCAGATTGGTCAGCCCCATGGCAACGCCAAGAATAATCAGAATGCTGCCTACCAGTTTGGCGGTATCAATCAGAATCTTTGACAAATCTCTTGCCATGTCTACTTTCTTGCACAACACCATTTCCACCAGCAGTGCATAACTTGCTGTTACGGCCGCTGCTTCGGTTACAGTAACAAAACCGCCGAATATACCGGTGACAATAAACACCGGCAGCAATATGTCCCAGATTGCGCCGCGAACGGCATTCGCAACCTTGCTCCAGGAAAATTCGTGCGGCACAACATGCCATTGTTTAACAGTAAAGTGACTGTAAACAGACAGCATTAACAGCAGCAGCAAACCGGGAATAATGCCGGCAACAAACAGATCATCAATGCTGACGCCAGACACAATGCCATACAGCAGAATGGCCAGACTGGGTGGAAACAGCAAACCCAGCGAACCACCCGATGTCAGCAATCCAAGCGAAAATTTTTCCTGATATTGCGCCTGCTGGAACAGCGGATACATCAAACCGCCCAGCGCAATAATGGTGACACCGGAAGCACCGGTAAATGCAGTAAAAAATGCGCAGCAGACAATGGCAACAATCGCCAGGCCGCCGGGCATCCATCCCAGCAGTGCATCGAATAATTTAACCAGCCGTTGCGGGCTGCCGCCTTCCGCCATGATCATGCCGGCAAACGTAAACAACGGAATGGCCACCAGATTGGGTTGCCCGGCCAGGCGATACAATTCGATCAGTAAAACTGTCGTATCCAGTTCGGCCGAAGCGGCTGACAATAATCCGCCAGCACCAAGAATGACAAACAATGGCAAGCCAATCGCGGCCAGTAAAAATAACAGAATAATCAGCAGCGGCATCATGCGGCATCCTGCCTTGCCGGTTTTGCACCGAGTAGCGCCAGTAACAGGAAATGCAGCGCAATCAATGCAAAACCTGCCGGTAATATCAATGCCAGCAAAGTAATCCAGCGATCCGGTGTTATTGTGTATTGCCATTCATCCAGCCAGAATCGCGTTGCATGCCAGGCAAACAGACTGCAAATAATGGCGGCAACCATGCTCAGCGGGCGCAGCAGGATATTTTTCAGTTTTGCGGTAATTAAATGCGCAAGAAAATCAATACGGATGTGGCCCTGGTCTTCGGTAACCAGTGCCGCACCCAGAAAAGTCACATACAAAACCAGATGCCGGGATATGATTTCAAGCGGAGCGAATCCGGTTTCAAAAAAATTGCGGGCAATGACCTGAAACAAACTGATGCCGAGTAACAGAAGCAGGCTGGAGGCGGCCATGAATTTTTCCAGCGCAATCAGATAATGCCTGAATTGATGCAGCAGGTTCATTTGTGTGCGGCTTTTGTCTGCCGGTACGCATCAAGTATTTTGCGGCTGCGATCAAAATATGACTGCGGAATGTAACCGGTGCCGGCCAGTTTTGCAGCTGCCTTGTCGCGCAACTCCAGTAGCTGTTGCCATTCACTTTCATTCCAGTCCCATTGAAACTCCATGCCGTTTTTCTTCAGTATTTCAATACTGCGCTGGTTGTCGATGCGGCCTTGCCGGGTAATCAGGATACCCAGATCCTTGCCTGTGGTTTTCAGCAGCAGCTGCAAATCAGCCGGAAGTTTATTGTAAAAGCGGCTGTCGATTACCAGTGCGCCCAGCGCATTGGTAAGAGGAACATTGGTAGCGTAGTGCAGCCTGGTGTGCCATTGCATGGCCATGACGCCAAAGGGTGCGTTGTACACGGTATCAATGCTGCCGTGTTTGGCGGACAGCTGGGTGTAAACATCAACAATGGATAACGGAATCGGTGCAATACCGGCGGCACCAGCAAAGGCTTCGCCGAGCGGATCACCTTGCCACAGCCAGATATTGCGCGTTTTTAATTCATCCAGTGAACGAATGGGTTGTTTGGAAAAAAAATGAATGAAACCCACTTCCGGCCAGCCGATCAGCTCATAGCCATTTTCGCGAAAACCCTTTTCTATATCCGGCATCAGCAAGTCACGCACATGATCGGATTCGCTTGTGTCTTTGAAAAAGAACGGCATTTCCAGTACCCGCGCCGGCGAAAAAATCCGGCCCGCACCGTAGCCCGTAAAAAAGGCGCCTTGCAGTTGCTGGCTGCGTAATTTGCGCAACACATCCGGTTCATCACCCATGACCCCGCCGGAATAAATCTTGAACACCCGCCGGCCATTGCTTTTATGTGTAATATCCTGCGCCCAGACATCAACGGCTTTCATCCATGCTGTATCTGCCGGAATCAGTGTGGCAAATTTCAGCGTGTAAATTTCCTGCGCCTGAATGCCGGCAGTTAAAAATATGGTCGCCAGCAGTGTGGTTAAAGAAAGCAGTTTTTTCAAAACCATTGGTTTTCCTTTTCAAGCATGATTCTGGCCTTGGCCTTGGCCAGAACATTGGCCAGCGCATGTTCGGGATAAAGATCATCCGGCGCATCTTGCACAGCAGTCAGCAATTGATGAAAGGCAGACTGATCATAACGCTGACGTTCAAGATACTGCGCCTGCAGCACATTCACCATCAGTATCTTGTTTTGAGTAAGCGCTCGCGCCTTGTCGAAATGCTGTACAGCAAGATCAAAATTTCCACCAAGCATGGGCGAGCGGCCGCCGTGAAAAACGCCCATGAACAGGTGCGGGCCGGCATGAAAATAATTTTCATCCAGTGCCAATACCCGTTCCATCAAAACCACAGCCTTGGGCAATTCGCCAATGGCGTCCACATCATCGCGATTCATGTCGACCCACTTGGCCCAGCAGGAGGCTGTCCAGAACATGGATGGCACCGCTTTTTTGTCCAGCTTTTGCGCATGGCGGGTAAATTCTTCCAGCGTGTTGCCGGTTGCCGATACATCAAAACCGGCAAGCCGCAAGGCATGCAGGCCGTGCATCATGCCGCGGTGAAAAAGTCGTGCGGCGCGCTGCCTGTCCTCGTCCTCTACAAATCCGTAGGCATATCCGTAATAGGCCTGGGCAGCATATTCGCGCAGTACCCGGTTATCCGGGTCATTTATCAGCATGCCCTCCATCAGTTCGATATTGGGAGCAAATGCACCCTGCGCCAGTTGCAGATCATTCTCGCGGTACAGAGCAGTAATGCCACCTTCAATCATCGGCATGGATGCCCGTACCGTCAGCTGATTGATGGAACACCCATTCAACAGCCCTGCCAGCAGTACAAATGCTATTCGATACATGACGGATTCCCTCATCAAATAATGGGCAGAGGTTAACATGCGCAACCGACTACCGGAACAGCCTGTATTGCCTTGCAGTGATATACTTCGCACTGATTTATGAAAGTGAAGCAGAATGAATGTTATTTACACTGTTTATCCGTGATTGAATCGGTAGGCCATCCCGATTTTTCGGCCCTGCATTTCCCGGGAAATTCTCATTGCACACTTGCGGAAAATACATGACAAAAATCTTCAGCGAACATCCCGGTCATCGCGAGCGTTATTTGAAACGCAAATACAATAATCCGCTGTTTGGCGCCAACACCATAACACTTGCCGACATTGAAAAAGCGCAGCAGGATGATGCGACCGAAGCGCAGCAATTTCTTAACCGGTTTCGCGATCTGGTAAAGCAGGCGGTTGACTTCAAGCCCGCGGCTGAAGCGGATGTCATTCTGAAACTCAAGGAGCAGCTGGACAAATCCTACGAACAGTGCGCCGGCCTGCCTGGCGACCAGAATGAAATCAAAAGCATGCTGAAGCGATTGCTTCATGCCATCATGCAGGCCATGTGGAAAGGCATAGGCAATGACCCTCGGGCGCAGGAAAAACTGGAAATGGAAGAGCAGGCCAGATCACAGCATTTCACCATGCTGGAACAACCGCTTGTGGCCGATTTGTTGCGCCCCGACAGCCTGATAGAAGAACATGAACTGGTACCGGCCTTATTGTCTGAATCCGCACCGGCCATGAACCTTGCCATGCAACTGTTTTCACCGGCGCAACAAATTGCTTTGTATCAGCAGGCCAGTGAATTGCTTAAATCCGCCGACGCTGCACATCCGGCCGTACAGCAAGCACAAATGCGGCTAACGGAAATGCAAAGCCTGCTGCAAACACCGGGCAGCAAACCGAATTAGAAAAAACGTGTCAAATGATAAATGCCAATTTATTGTTTTATTGCAGGTGCGCCTTCAGGCGCACAAAACAATTGACGGCTCGATAAACATGACTTCCTTATAAACTGTTGGTGTATAGACGCAAACCAACCTGTAAAAATCCAACCTTTATATAAAGTATTTAATTATGACTGATTCAAAAATCAAACCAGACCAGGCCACGCTGGAAGCATCCGATGACGCCA
>JAUPMA010000272.1 GCA_030836935.1 Pseudomonadota bacterium
AGGTCGTGATCGAGAATCGCCACCATATCCACCGACGGATAGGCCAGAATGTTTTTCGACGCTTCCTCCGCATTGTCACTGCTCTGGTAAAGCAAGGCCAGGGTACTGCCTTTCGCCATGCTCACGGCGATCTGCTTGCCCTGGTCAATCAATACTTCAGCGGTGCGATTGTTTGCTATCCACAGCTGCACTATCACCAGCACCACAATAATGCCCACGACCGCCAGTGCCGAAACCAGATACATCTGGTTCCGGATACTCATGCCGTAAAATTTTCTGATGCCGGATGTTTTGTCAGTCATTGTAGGCAGGATAGATCTGATCAATTTTTTCGAGTATGGGTCTGGAATATTTCTGGTTGAGATGACCGGCAGTACGGATATTGACCGCCACCTTCACATCAACCGATGTCAGCAGGATGTCGCCTGCTGACTGGTTATCCAGATGCTGGGCCAGTATCGAAACCAGCCGCCGCCCCTGCTTGTAGTGATCGGGATACAGGGCAAACAGAACACCTTGCCGCGCATGCTGGATGTTGTTGGAAAAAACCGTCACGTTTTTTTCCCACGCCATCTGCAAAAGTCCCGGCAGCAGAATGTTGTAGGGCACTACATTATCCAGCGGCAGCCACACGGCTTCACGGTCACCCTGGATGGTTTCGTAAACGGTTTTGTAAAGCCCGATGGCTTCCCTGGCATTTTCTGCGCGGTATGACTGTACCTTGATGCCGTATTTTTCTGATGTGCCAGTAATCCTGTCCATCAGCCAGCCCAGGCTGGTATCGGTGTAAACCAGATGCACCCGCACAATACCCGGCGACAAAATTTGCAGATTGCGAAAGAAGGCCTCGGGGTCGGCCGTAAGACTGATGCCGGAGACACCGGGCGGCGTTACCACCATGCCGCCGGCCACGACCGGCAGGGTGGAATTGAGCGATTCGGCCAGTTTGTAACTGGTTTGTCCCAGCGCAATGATGCCGGCGATATTTTTTTCGTGGATATGCGCCAGAATGTCATTTCGCGTGGTGGCTTCATCAACCCGGAAAACATTGAATTCGTAACCGGGAACAGACTGGATACCTTCAATCAACCCCTGGAACAGATGGCCGTGAACTTCACTGACATCCGGAAACAGAATGGTGATTTTGTTGCTTTTTTCAGGCGCGCCCAGAGCAGCCGTAAAAAAAAAGACTGTCAGCCATACCAGAAGTAAAACCGGATAAAATCGCTGGAACACAAATATTCTCTCTGCCTAATAAGAATGTGTTTCCCTGTTGTCATTTATCAGCTTGTTGAAAAACTATCTGCATTGCCGCTGCAGCGTTAAAAACGTTTTTCAACAAACTGTTATATAACGCAATCCGGTTTTAGCCCATTCCGGAACATTTCGCAGGCTGCCGGCCTGCACCTGTCCTGTCATTTGTTACCACCTGGCAATCCTGACTATCATGCTGCCCGGAGATACAGGCTGTCATCCCCCGAATGCGCCGGCAACCAAAAAGACCCCTTGGCGGGGTCTTCTGGCCTGGCTGTCAGGCGTACGGATTTTTCAGCACAATGGTTTCCTCGCGTTCGGGACCCGTGGAAATGATATCCACCGGCACACCCACCACCTGCTCCAGACGCTTCAGATAATTGCGCGCGTTTTGCGGCAGTTTATCCAGCTGTTTCGCGCCCACGGTGGATTCTTTCCAGCCCGGCATTTCTTCGTAAACCGGTTTGCATTGCTCGAACGCATCGGCACCGACCGGTGGCAAATCAACCGAGCCGCCGTTGTACTGATAGCTGGTGCAGATTTTCAGCGTGTCCAGGCCATCCAGCACATCGAGCTTGGTAATGCACAAACCGGTCAGGCTGTTCACCTGCGCGGCACGACGCATGGCGACGCCATCAAACCAGCCACAACGACGTTTACGGCCCGTGGTGGCACCGAATTCATGACCGACTGATCCAAGATGATCACCCACCGCATCAAACAGTTCAGTGGGGAACGGGCCGGCACCGACGCGCGTGGTGTAGGCCTTGGTAATGCCGAGAATGTAATCGATGTCTTTCGGACCGACGCCGGAACCGGTACAGGCGCCGCCCGCAGTCGGGTTGGAGGAAGTCACGTAAGGATAGGTGCCCTGGTCAATATCCAGCAGCGTGCCCTGCGCGCCTTCAAACATGATGTTTTTGCCCGCCTTGCGCAGGTTATGCAGGGTGGCCGGAATATCGGCAATCATCGGTTTCATTCTTTCGCCGTAGGCCAGGGTTTAATCCAGTACTTTCTGGTTATCCACAGAAGCAACCTTGAAATAATTCACCAGGCTGAAGTTGTGATATTCCATGACGCCCTTGAGTTTTTCGGCAAAGGTTTTTGTGTTTTGCAAATCACCGACGCGCAAGCCGCGGCGCGACACTTTATCTTCATAGGCCGGGCCAATGCCGCGACCGGTGGTGCCGATGGCCTTGCTGCCGCGGGCGATTTCGCGCGCCTGATCCAGCGCAATGTGGTAGGGCAAAATCATCGGGCAGGCTTCGGAAATTTTCAGGCGTGCACTCGCCGGCACACCTTCTTTTTCGAGCATGGCGATTTCTTCAAACAGGGCTTCGGGCGACAACACCACGCCATTACCAATCAGGCAGGCGACATTGTCACGCAACACGCCCG
>JAUPMA010000027.1 GCA_030836935.1 Pseudomonadota bacterium
CGCGGGTTGTTTTAATCGTAGGGTGCCAATAAACGTAGCGCATTGCACCGGATGCTTTCATTTGGCGCAATGCGCTACGCTTGCTTGTTTTCAATCACTACAAGACATGAGCCTGTTGAGGTTACGCAAAAAAGAACTCAAAAGAACTTTGGGGTCTTGTCTTTTGCTCCCGCGTCAGGAATCTATTCACACTAATATCCGGATTCAGAGTGATATTTTTTTCAAATACATTGATCTTCTTGTTCGTTGCGTGAGACGAAACCATTAGCCCGGAAACTGGTGCGATATATTGACTTGAATATGTAATGGTGTACATTCAATGTGTACACAATAAGGTAGTCTTTATGAAAAACATCGGTATTAAAGAAGCGCGTCAAAATCTCCCTGGCCTGATTGATCAGGTTGAAGCCGGCGAAGAAATAGTGATTACCCGTCAGGGTAAAGCGGTAGCAAAACTTATTCCGGCACCCGTGATCCAAAGAAAACTGCCTTCATTAAAGGACTTTCGACTCGGTATCGGCCACACGGGTACACCATCAGCCCGCCTGCTTCGCGAAGACCGCGAGTTACAATGAGCGCCTACATTGATACCAGTATTCTGGGTGCTTATTACTGCCCCGAGCCTGGCAGCCTGGCCGCAGAAACTGCATTACGCCGATTCAACAGCCCGGTTATCAGCACATTGAGTGAAGTTGAGTTTCATTCACTGGTGGCAAAAAAGGTACGAATGAAGGAACTGGATGCAGCTCAGGCGAGAGCGGTAATTGATTTATTTGCCAATCATATTGCAGAAGGATTTTATCGCAGGCTTGTTTTGACGCCTGAACATTATATGAAAGCACGCGCATTAATCGATATGTTCAGTATTGCTTTGCATACGCTGGATGCATTGCATTTGGCGGTCTCCATAATCGAACAACTACCGTTAATAACATCCGATCAGATATTGGCAGCAGCTGCAAAGAAACATAAACATAAGGTGGTATTTGTTAAATAAGATTTCGGGGGTCAAAGACTTCGCTGTTCACCGCCATGCCCTGGAGCAGTGGCCAGGTGGCGGAAATCACCCTGGCGCGCATGGCGCAGCTGGACTGGCGGGTTTTAAATGCGGTGTGATGCGGCGGAAATGTCCGGTGATAGTACGAATGCAACCGGTGATTATTTTGGGATTCATTATTCGAGGGTGAGTTGAAATATAAAGGCACAAGGCAATGCCTGTGTCCTCACCTGCGCGGGTTGTTTTAATCGTAGGGTGCCAATAAACGTAGCGCATTGCACCGGATGCTTTCATCCGGCGCAATAAAAATTGCGCCTTATGCTTGCTCCCAATATGTCAAACCATATCAATTCGTACAGAAAACAGATCCCCTATTTTTTGCTACCCCATGTGATCAGATTGCATCAAGTAATTTGCGAGCGTCTTCATGTCCTGCAGCCGCGGCTTTTTTCAACCATGATTTAGCTTTTGATGTGTCTTTGCTAACGGAAATACCTTCGGCATACACCCGTCCCAGCAAATAAGCAGCACTGGTGTCTTTTTCGGCAGCGCTACTGAGCATGTTCATGCCACGCTCGGCATCCACCGCAACATCGGTGCCACTGACAAGACGGAAACCCAATGCACCAATCGCGTCGTTATCACCAGCGGTGGCGGCTTTCTCCATCCAGGCAACGGCTTTTGCATGATCCACTTCACCCAACTTGCCGGCATCATATAACCAGGCGAGATTGCGCATCGCCAATGTCTCACCCGCATTGGCTGCCTTGGTGTACCACTCGACAGCCTTGTCGAATTTTTCAATATTTTCGAACTCTTGCCCCATCAGCGTGAACACCGTGGGTTGTTGTTTTTTCAACGCCCAGGCTTCAATAGTTGGCACCGTGTACTGCGCACCACCCTTGAATGTTGATGCCACCAGCGCCAGCTGTACAACATCACTTACCGGCGAGTTGTCGAGCATATCTTCAATGCTGAACCAGGCCGGCTTGCCGCTGTCGCCGAATCCGTTTTCATTCAGCGCCTGATACCACAAGGTACCGCAGGCCGCGTATTTAAAACGTTTTGCGCATTCATCACTGATGAGATTAAAAAGCTCGTTGGCATCCTTGTCGCGATCCGCCTCGCTGTGCAAACCATAACGATCGTGGGTCTTGTTGTATTGCAGCTGATATTTCCAGCGCGCCATCACCATCACCGCATATTTGGCATGATAGTGTTCAGACAACATGACTAGCGGTGGCATGCCCTGACCCTTGTATATTCCCTGAGCGGCTTCCTGACTGGTGTTTTGCAGGGCAGCAATATGTTTTTCAATATCGCCACGTGGAAACAGCGCTTGCGTCATACCCGACCAGTCGCCTTTTTCGTACAAAATATAAGCCTGCAAATTACCGAACACCGCCAGACTTTGATATTCGCAGACACGTTGCGCTCTTTCGTGCGCGCGTTTAACAAAGGCTTCGTATTGCTCCCGCTGTTCGGGGCGTTTGCTGAGTTCGAGTTGATACACCGCCGCCGCGGCAAAATCATCTATATCCAGACCACGCCGGAGTATCGTCATGTAAGCATCGAAATTGCCCTTGTCGAGTTCGATCAAGGCTTCACGCAGGGCCGCATTGGATTTCAGACCAAACGGTATATGCCAAAGAATAGGACTGACACAGCTGGAAACTTCATCGTATCTTTTCTCGCCTTCCAGATTACGCAGCTCATGCGTATATTCAATCCAGTCTTCCTCATCATCATCGCGTATGGCTTTGCCGATGTTTTTCCGCATTTTTTCCTGCCTGGCTTTGTCCCATTTTTCATTCAGCGCCTTCATGCCTTCACCGGTCAACATGGCAAGCATGGTGATTGGCAGGAGAGGCGCGGCCAGAATAAAGCAGCCGATACCATCGTCGCAAAGATCACTGCCACTACCACCGATGGCCGTCACCGTTTTTGCATCCAGTCCATTAGCCTGATTGCGCAACAGTATTTCTTTGGTGGAGGCACGGGAATAATCACGGTAGTCATCCAGTGGTGCATTGGGTGAATACAGACCCGCTGCGATGGCAGGCGTACTCATGGTCACCACCAGCGAAAAACAGACGGATCGAAACAACATATGCCGCAAAGCAATTTGCAAATGAAAATTCATAAGTACTCCAGTATTCTTAATGTTTGCGCAGATCTGATTAGCACAGGGTAATCAGACGCATGTTCTTTATCGCCCCCAGGCTATGCTATTGGCTAAATTCCGCAGCACAATGTATTACGACTTGGGAGCAATAAGCAACGGGCATTGAGCAGCATTGATCTATTGTAATGCCGACCAGAGCCAGTCAAGAACACGCTTTGCCAAGCCATGCTTCACAGAGGTTAAAGGACGGTGCCCTATTAATATTTCAAAATACCTGACCAACTGAAAAACGTCCGCTTACGGGGCATGACCAGAATACACATTACATCTATCTATATCTGCAATTAGCTGCCATCGGAAGTCATATTAACCTTTCTATTTTGCACATCCCTATGCTTCATGGGAACGAGGAATAAACGAGAATACAAACGGATTGATACGCCAGTATTTTCCAAAGAATAGAGATTACACGACCATTACTCAACGAGAGATAAACATTGCGATGGAAAGATTGAACAACCGACCCAGAAAACGACTTGGATACAAGACACCGAGTCAGGTATTCTTCAAGTCAGGCGTTGCACTTCATACTTGAACCCGCGAAGTGCTTTATTCATCCATTGTTAGCGTATATGCGATTCA
>JAUPMA010000273.1 GCA_030836935.1 Pseudomonadota bacterium
CGGCTGGTTACGCTTGACCTTGCCCTGCTTGATGCGGCCAATGCCGATAACGCCGACATAGCTGTTGTAATCGAGCGAGCTTACCTGCATGCGGAAGGGTGCATCCATGTCCACGTCGGGGTGCTTCACATATTTAACGATGGCTTCGAACAGCGGTGTCATATCGCCGCTGGTGATCTGGTCGTTGTCACCGGCATAGCCGTTGACGCCGGAGGCGTAAATCACCGGGAAATCGAGCTGTTCGTCAGTAGCGCCGAGGCGATCGAAGAGTTCAAAGGTCTGGTCCAGCGCCCAGTGCGCGCGGGCACCTGGCTTGTCAATCTTGTTGATGACCACAATAGGTTTGAAGCCCATGGCAAAAGCTTTCTGGGTTACGAAGCGGGTTTGCGGCATCGGGCCTTCCTGCGCATCCACCAGCAGCAGCACCGAGTCAACCATGGACAGTACGCGCTCCACTTCGCCGCCGAAGTCGGCATGGCCCGGGGTGTCGACGATATTGATGCGGTAGTCGTTCCACTTGATGGCGGTGTTTTTCGCCAGAATGGTAATGCCGCGTTCCTTTTCCTGGTCGTTGGAATCCATGATGCATTCGCCGAGATTTGCGCGTGCGTCAATTGTGCCGGATTGTTTCAGCAGCTGGTCTACCAGCGTGGTTTTGCCATGGTCAACGTGGGCAATAATGGCAATGTTGCGTAATTTTTCGATCACAAAGTGGCACCGCAGCAGTCAAGGGGCGCGCATTATACAGCGGCGACGGGCATCACAGGAATGCTAATATGCTCTTTTTTTGTACAGCAGCCGGCCGGGAGACATTATTTCACCCGCACGGGTAGTGAAACGGCAGTGAGATTGCGGCGTGAGTGGATTGAGTTACGTAACAAATAATTCATGCTGCTGTATGACAGGCGGTTCGCAACTGTCTTTACGTCAGGCGCTGTCAAACGGGAGAAATCCAATAAAGGCGGGCATGATGCCGGTCAAGCGCAAATGATGTCAGGTTGACTGGCAAGCAAAGATTTCTGTGCGCTGCCGTGGATGGAATCCTTTTCCGGATATGGTGTGTCTGTACCCGCCAAAGAATTACCTTTCGAAATAGGTGTAGCCCTTGATGCCTTCCTGCAAGGCAGCCATGATTTCATCGCTATCTCTGGCAGCTAAATTGGCGGCAGAAATTTTTTGCTGATAGGCATGCATCATGTCATCAATATTGAAATGTACATAACTCAACAATTGTTCGACGCTGTCGCCGTATTCGGGTTCTGTCAATTTGTATCCGCCCCTGGCATCAAGTTCCACATTGATGGCATCGGTGTCACCAAACAGGTTGTGCATGTCGCCAAGAATTTCCTGATAGGCGCCCAGCAAAAACATGCCAAGCCAGTAATCCTCGCCTTTGCGTACGGCATGTAACGGCAGGGTTTTTTCTACACTGTGGCTGTCGGCGTAATATTCAATGTGACCGTCGGAATCGCAGGTTAAATCATGAATAATTCCGCGCCGATCCGGTGCTTCATTCAGCCGATGCAGCGGCACAATGGGAAATACCTGATCTATGCCCCACACATCCGGCATGGACTGGAATACGGAAAAATTGCAGAAATATTTGTCCGCCATTTTCTCGTTTATTTCGTCCAGGGTTTCGCGCTGCACGCGCGATGAATGTTGCAGCAAACCCTGCAATTGCCGGCAAATAGCAAAAAATATCTGCTCAACTTGGGCGCGCCCAGCCAGTGATAATTGACCATCGTTATATTGTTGCTGTGCGCGATCGAACCAGAACTGGGCATGACGATGCTGCTCAATGGCGGCATTTTGTTTTAGGCTGCCCAGCAATTTTTGTAATTCACGCAGGCACTCATTATCGCTGCAGATGGTTTCCGGTACTTCCGGCTCAATGATTTCTGTTTCGATAATTTTGCTGATCAGCATGGCATGATGTGCCGTCAGGGCGCGTCCGGATTCGGTAAAAATCTGCGGACAGTTCAAAGCGTGATGCCGGCAGGTTTTCTGAATAATTCGCAATACATTAATTGCATATTCATCCAGGCTGTAATTCATTGAACATTCGTTGCGCGAACCGCTGCCGTCGTAATCCACCGCCAGGCCACCGCCGGCATCAAATATTTCCAGTTTTGCGCCCAGTGCATGCAATTCCACAAAATGCCGCGCCGCTTCCTGCAAGCCGGTCTGCAAATCGTGGATGTTGGCAATTTGCGATCCCATGTGAAAATGCAGCAGTTTCAGACAATGGAGTTTGCCAGTCTGTTTAAGATGATTCACTGCCTTCAGCACCTGTGATGCCGACAAACCGAACTTGGCTTTTTCGCCACCGGAGTTTTGCCATTTGCCCTTGCCGACAGATGCCAGGCGAATACGGATGCCAATACATGGTTCGATATTCAGTGCCACGGCCTCCTGCAGGATCAAACTGATTTCAGATGGCTTTTCTACCACGATATACACCCGCTGGCCGAGTTTCTGGCCAATCAGTGCCAGCCGGATATATTCGCGATCCTTGTAGCCATTGCACACAATCACGCCCTGTGGTTTGGACAGCGCCAGCACGGCCATCAGCTCCGGTTTGCTGCCCGCTTCCAGCCCGACCTGATTACCGGCGTGGAGTATGTCGCGTACCACACAATGCTGCTGGTTAACCTTGATGGGATACACTGCGGTATAGGGTGCGTCGTATGCCAGCTCGCTGGCGGCCTTGTTGAATGAACTGCACAAACTGGTCACGCGATGTTTCAGAATGTCCGGAAATCGCACCAGTACCGGAAATCGCAAGCCCAGCTGCTGAATACCGGATATCAGGTTGAATAAATCGACGGGATTGCCCTGTGGATCGGGTCGCATCAACAGGTGCCCCTGCGAATTAATATCCAGATAGCCATTGCCCCAGGTTTCAAGGCTGTAGATGTGTCGGGCGATCTCGATATTGGCGCTGGACATGGCGGGCATCCGGTAGGGTGTGGCAAGGGTGCGCATTTTAGCGCAGCCCGCTGCATTGTATACGTTATAATGCGGCAAAACTTTCAAGGGCCCAAGGTAATGACACTCGACAGCAACTGGTTTTCCGAAGCATATAAAGATGGCGGTTCAGCTTTTTCCATGAAGCTGGGCCAGGGCAAAAAACTGAAGGAAGTTCAGTCGCCCTATCAAAAGATAGAAATCTACGACACCGAAACCTTTGGCAAACTGATGGTCATTGATGGCTGCATTATGCTGACCACTCGCGACAATTTCATTTATCACGAAATGATGTCGCACCCGGTGATGTTTACTCACCCCAACCCCAAACGCGTTCTGATTATCGGCGGCGGTGATTGC
>JAUPMA010000274.1 GCA_030836935.1 Pseudomonadota bacterium
GACGTTCTGCCCCAGCAAATGAATTTCGCGCACACCCTGCGCCGCCAGCTGCGCCACCTCGTTCAGCACGTCGTCGAAGGGGCGCGACATTTCTTCGCCGCGGGTGTAAGGCACCACGCAAAACGTACAGTATTTACTACAGCCTTCGATGATGGACACATAGGCCATGGGGCCTTCGGCGCGCGGCGCCGGCAGGTTGTCGAATTTTTCAATTTCGGGAAATGAAATATCAACGATGGGCTTGCCGATCCGCGCCGACTTCAGCATCTCCGGCAGGCGATGCAGGGTTTGCGGGCCAAACACCATATCGACATGCGGCGCACGCTTGCGAATGGTGTCACCTTCCTGCGAGGCGACGCAGCCGCCTACACCGATCACCAGACCGGGTTTGCGTTTCTTCCAGGTTTTCCAGGTACCCAGTAGCGAAAACACCTTGTCCTGCGCCTTTTCACGGATGGAACAGGTGTTCAGCAACAGCACATCGGCTTCCTCGGGGGTATCCACCTGCACCAGATCATCCGACTGCGCCAGCAAGTCCGACATCTTGGCCGAGTCGTACTCGTTCATCTGGCAACCAAAGGTCTTGATGTAAAGCTTGCAGGGCATGGTGTTCCGGGGCGGTTTCGAGGCGGCTAGATTAACACATGCCGCAAGGCGCGGCACTTCGGGCAATCTGCCGGATACAGCTGGCAAAACTGCAAACAACACTATACTCAACTGGAATTTCCCAAACTGAAACCAGACCGGTGTCCCATGCAAAATAAAAAAATCCTGCCCCTGCTGCTTGCAGCCTTCTGCCAACCCGCCGCTTATGCCGAACCGGCGACCAGCCATGACCTCGACAGCCTGCGCCGGGAAATGTCTGCGATGCAGGAGCAGCTCGACAAACTCACGGTGAACCAGCCTGCCGGCGATCCGCAAAGCCCCTATGGCCTGCAACTCTCCGGATTCTTTGACGTCACGGTTAACCTCAGCGACATCAACGACCAGCCGTTTGCGCTGGGCGATCTGGAACTGGATGCCCTGTACGACCAGGGCAAAAACTACACGGTTTCCAGCGCCATCGTTGTCAACGATGACGGCGCCGGCGTTGCCGTGGCACTGCTTGATTACCACGTACAAACGGCATCGGGCGATAATTCTGAAGAAAGCGGTTTCCACATCCAGCTTGGCCGCTTCGACCTCCCCTTTGCCAGTGACTACAGCTTCTACGCCGCGCCCGATCGCATCAACATTTCGGCACCGCTCACCACCGACCGGGTACAGGATGGCGGCCTGAATGGTGACGGGCTGGGTATTTATGGCGGCTGGTCGGACTTCGACTACACCTTCTACTCCACCAACTCACTCTACGGTGACACCGGCTACTCGGCCGGCGCCCGGCTGGGTTACGCCCGCGACAACCTTGCAATCGGCCTCTCCGCTCTCACTGACCGCGACGAAAACGACGACACCCGCAGCCGCCTCACCGGCCTCGACATCCGCTACACACTGGGCATGGCCGAAATCAGCGCCGAAGCCTTGCAGCTCGACAGCGAGGGCGACATGGAAGTGGGTGCCACTTCATACGGTCCGGCAGACGAAAAAGCCGCCCACATCTCCCTGGCGCTGGATTTCTCACCCGTCACCGTATTTGTGCGCTACGAAAAATGGACACCCGATTACACCGCCGTGCCGGATGAATCAAACAGCACTCCGTTAGCGGTAGAAGAACTGGAACGCGCCACCCTCGCCGCCCGCTATCTGCTGGACGACAACCTGCAATTCAAGCTCGAGTACAGCCGCTACACCAGCGGCGAAACAGAAGAAGCGGATTTCGACAGGAACCAGGCTAACGTGCAGATGGTGGCAAGTTTTTAGCCAACTGCGGCGACAAATAAAAAAACCGGACCGGCAAATAGACGCGAATATAAACTTTTATTTGCGTTTATTTGCAAGCCACATGCTTTTAACAAACCCTATCATCATGACCAGCCGCTGCGTGATTCAGTTCCTTTTTCAGCAAGCGCCAGTGCGGCAAGAACTGATCCATGAATTTTTTAAAGCGTTCATTGTGATAACGCTCCAGCAAATGCACCATTTCATGCACCACCACATATTCCAGGCATTGCGGCGAGTGTTTCGCCAGTTCAAGGCTCAACCAGATGCGATGCGCGCGAATATTGCAACTGCCCCAGCGGGTTTTCATTTTCTTCACGCCCCAGGCCGCTACATTTACATTCATCAGCGGCTGCCATTTGGCAATCAGTAACGGAATTTCGCGCTGCAAATGCTCGCGATAAAATGCCTGCAACACCGCTTCACGCTGCACCACGCTGGCGTGATGCGAAACAAACAGTTGCAACTCATCCGCCACGTTCAACTCAACCCGCTGCAACCTGTTGCCCTGCACAATAATATTCAAACGCAAGGCTTTCCCCTGGAAATAATGCAGTTCACCGGTTTGCATCAAAGGTTTGGGTGGCAGTGGCGGCAAGGCGAGAAAACGCGCTTGCTGTTTTTGAATCCAGCCATGCTTCGATAACAGGAATTCGCGCAAACGATGTACGGGCGCGCCCACTGGAGCCGTTAACCGGACATCGTCAGTGGCATGAACAGATAAGCGCAGCGATTTTATTTTTTTGTAGCGAACTTCGATCTGAATGCCGCCTATTTCGATGCAAGCGTTTTTCAGGTCGGCGGGTGGAAATATGCGATCAAGCAAGCGCGTGGGCAACACGTTGCCCACCCTACAACTGCTCGATCAGATGGCTGATTTGTTTGTGCAGCTCTGGCAAATCATCGTGAATGGTTTTCCATACCAGTTCAAAATCCACCGTGAAGTAACCGTGTGAAATCCGGTTACGCATGGTGTACATAATCGCCCATGGCACCGACGCATGAGCCGCAGCAAACGCAGCGTGATAACGTTCGATGTTGTGCGATGCTTCTCCGATGATTTCAAAATTTCTGACCACAGCATCCTGGGTTTTTTCGTCGGCCAGGAA
>JAUPMA010000275.1 GCA_030836935.1 Pseudomonadota bacterium
AAGATTAATTGTGCCTGCCGATACGATGTGGCCGGAATGCTTGTGTACTGGCATGGATTCACCGCTTAGCATGGCTTCATCAAATGAACTTTCACCTTCAATGATGATGCCGTCAACAGGTGACTTGTCGCCGCCGCGAACCAGAACGGTTTCACCTTCTTTTATTGAACGTATTGGCACGGTTTTCTGTTCGCCATCACGCATGACTGTTGCAATTCGCGGTTGCAAATCCAGCAGCCGTTGTGTTGCCATCAGTGCATGACGTTTTGATTTGGCTTCAAGAAAACGGCCAACCAGAATAATGAAAATGAAATTGACTACGGTGTCGAAATACACATCACCTGTTGTTGTGCCGCTGACAGTTATATAAGTTGAATAGATGTAAGTAATACTGGCGCCAATGGCAATGGGTAAATCCATGGTCAGGTGTCTGTTCTTTAATCCGGTAACCGCGCCCCTGAAGAATGGCCAGCCGGAATAAAGAAGGGTGGGAGTTGCCAGGGTGAAGCCAATCCAGTGAAACAGGTTGCGAAACTCGTCCTGACTGGCACCGGCAAATAATGCAATCGCAATCCACATCATATTCATCATTGCAAAACCGGCGAAAGCCATGCGTAACAGCATGGTGCGGTTCTGTTTTCTGATTGTACCTTCGGCAGAGTCCGGATCAAATGGTATGGCGGCGTAACCGATTTCACCCATGTGCCGGATAATTTGCGAGAGTCTGATCTGGTTATTGTCCCAGCGGATATGTGTGCGACGATTGGCGAGATTGACCTTGACGTCAATAATTCCGGGCAGGTTGCCAATACGGCGTTCAATCAGCCAGACACAGGCGGCGCAATGTATGCCCTCAACCAGTAAATGAATATGGCGGATCTGTTCGAGACCGGTGACGAATTCTTCCTGCACTTCATCCATGTCGTACAGTGCAATATCCCTGGGTAATTCTGGAGGCGGGGCAAGTAATTGTCCTTCCGGTGTGCGCTGATAAAATCCTTGCAGTCCGGAGTCATAAATTATTTTGCAAACGGATGCGCAACCGGAACAACAGAAATTTCTCCGGATACCTTCAATGCCGGCATGAAAATCTGTGTTGTCAGGAACCGGCAATCCGCAATGAAAACAGCCGCTGTGATTATGTGAAGACATAACGTCTGCTGATGTTCAATATTTTTAACCGGTTTAGTCCGAATATTTCACCAAAAATGATGGGCGGTAAAAGCGTTCGCCTGACAAAAGCGCCCGGAATAATTTTGAACAGCGAAGCTGGCCCGCAGGGCGAAGGGCAAGGAGTCCGTAGTAACGCGAACCTGCAAAAGCAGGCATTTCCCTGTAGGTCGGCTTTCAGGCCGACGCTTTTTTCCAGGGTACATATTGTGTCTTGATGAATGCCGATAACTTTTATCCCATTTGCGCTTTTATTTGCGTGCATTTGCGTTA
This sequence comes from Pseudomonadota bacterium, assembly GCA_030836935.1. Lineage (GTDB taxonomy): Bacteria > Pseudomonadota > Gammaproteobacteria > SZUA-229 > SZUA-229 > JACPVK01. The sequence goes on from JAUPMA010000275.1 coordinate 1,444, forward strand.
AGTCTTTTCTTTCTTAGTGAAATATTCAGGTTAGTCCGCAAGCACGCTGATGCGGCGGGAAAAATCATAAATATCTTCGCCTCGCCTGATCGAGACAGTTATCTCCCACTGGCCCTTGAGCGGAAAATTGATTTCACCCGCATAAACACCGGGTACGATTTCGGTTATCCCGGTTTTGAAATCAGCCCTGACGTCGGAAGGACGGTAAATATTCGCGGTAACCAGAGCATCGCTGACCGGAATGCCATTTCTGTCAACCACATTAAAGCGGTATTTCTCGCTGCGATGGGTAACAGGGCTAACCGGAAAATCAGTGTTGATAGTCCAGCCCAGGGCATTGCGCGCAGCAATTCTTGTTGTCATTGTTTTTTCAAAATGGCGGCCACGTTCGTAATAGTCTTCACTCACCAGCCCCGGATTGGTGAGAACGGCCAGGCTGATCATGATGATGTTGACCAGTAATACAACGGCAACCAGTGATATCCAGCCGATAACCCACGGATTACGCCAGGCACGGGGATTGTCCTGGGAAAATTTTCTGTGCATGGTAGTTGTGTTCATGATGATGTTTGCCGGTTATTTTGCGGGGCCGTAGAACATGCTTTTGTATTCAGCGCTGTTTTCGGGTTGTTCTGTTGCATGAATGCGGAAGGTTACGGGCATTCTGTCATGTTCGAGGCTGCCTTTTGGTACGCGCAGAAAAACAGTAAAGCTGCTCAGTTTATTGGCAGGCAGCCGGGTATGTTCCTTGACGCCGTGCATGATTATTCCTTCGGGGCCCGCTGCATTTATGCTGATATTTAGTTCGCTATCGGTTTTGTTGAGTATTTTCAATTCATATCTGTTCTGAATGGTGCCATCGCTCTGCTGTACAAACAGCGGCTGGCGTTCATGCAACACTTTCAGGTCAAATGTGCCCAAGTGAGTCAGGCCGTAACCCAGGCCAAGAATGGAAAGTGTCATGATGAAAAAATAAACCAGTACGCGAGGCCGTTTGAGCAGGGGCAATTGCGGTTTGCCGTTAATTTCATCCAGTGAAGCATAACGAATCAGGCCGCGCGGGCGATGAATCTTGTCCATAACCGAATCGCAGGCATCCAGACACAGCGCGCAGGTGATACATCCTTCCTGCTGGCCGTGGCGAATATCAATTCCGGTTGGGCAGACAGCTACGCACTGGTTACAGTCGATGCAATCACCATTGCCTTCAACCGGGTGATCTTTTTTGAGTTTGCCACGTGGTTCGCCGCGATGAATATCATACGTGGGAAGTATGGTTTCAGCATCGTACATGACGCCCTGGATGCGCGCATAAGGGCACAGCCAGAAACAGGTTTGTTCACGCAGGAATCCGGCAAGTATGTAAGTGCCGAGAGTGAACATGACAAGTGTGATGTAGGAAACGGGATGTGCCTTGAGTGTGAAATAATCAATCCAGAGTTGCCAGGCATCCGTAAACCAGGCAACGAAAGAGATGCCGGTGAGTATGCCAATCAAAATCCATAGTGTGTGCTTGATGGCTTTGATGCGAAGCTTGTGCGCACTGAACGGTTCTTTATCGAGTTTGCGGCGTTGTGCAGGATTGCCTTCAAGTTTTTCCTCAATCCAGGTGTAAACATCTGTCCAGATTGTCTGGAAACAAAAAAAACCGCAGAACACCCGGCCAGCAATGGATGTAACGGCGGCGAGCAAAATGGCGAAAAATAACAACACCATGGCCAGCATCCAGACATCCTGCGGCATGATGGTAATATCAAAAATATAAAACTGGCGTTTTGGAATGTTGAACAGGACAGCCTGACGGTCACCCCAGCGCAAATAGGGGCCGATAAAAAAAATCAGCCAGATGGAAGCCGTGTACCATTTGATGGTGCGAAATTTTCCCGGCATGCGCTTGGCGTGTATGACTTCATCGCCGGTATTAACATGCCAGTAACCGGTTTCTTCATACAAATCATCAACGTGTTTGTGATTGATTTCAGTCTGGCCAGTTCCGGTTATTGCCCTGGGCTCCACTTATATCTCCCGAAGTTGAACAACATGCATTGTTCACACAAAAAATTTTACTGCTGATCGCAAGGATATTAACTTGAAGGAAAAGAGGGCATTTTGCCCTCTTTTTCATTTTGTGAGTTCCCTGAAAGCTTGCAGTTATGTTTCAGGGAACCGGTTTCACGGGGTTGTTGTCGCCGCTGCGGCTTCAATGGCCGGTTGCTGGCCACCGCCCAGTTTGTGTACATACACAGCCAGTTTCCTGATGTCGGTTTCGCTGAGGCGGCCGCCGAACACCGGCATGACTGCGTTGCGGGTCTGCGCATCGCTGGCATCGTTTACGCCGTGCAGGATGGTGTACCGGATGCTGGCCAGCTGGTCAGCCGAGGCAAAACGCCAGATGCTGTCAGTGAGATTGGCTGAACCCATGACTGTCATGCCCCTGGCATCCGCGCCGTGACAGGCAACGCAGCCTTTTTCGGTGAACAGCGGCTCGCTGGCCACATTGCCAGCCAGAATGGCGCTGGTCAGTTTTGCGGTTTCGGCTTCGTTCAGCAGGGATGCCTGGGCCGTCATGATGCCCTGGCGGCCACCGGTAATGGTGGTTTCGATGTCTGTGATCAAACCGCCGTAGAGCCAGTCGTCGTCAGCCAGCACCGGAAAGTTGCTGATGCCCTGGCCGCCGCTGCCGTGACAGGCGGCGCAGTTGTCGCCAAACAGTACCTTGGCCGAGCGCATCACATAATTTGACAGTTCTTCATCGGCGAGAATTTCTGCGGCGCTCAGGGTTTTGATTTTGTCCTCGTAGGGGCCGCGAATTTCTTCGATGGCTTCCATGTCGCGCTTGTATTCGGTAATCGAAGTCCAGCCCAGCACACCTTTAAAGTGCGAATTGATCAGCGGCCAGCTGGGATAGAGGAGGGTGTACAGCAGTACAAATATCCAGCTGGCATGAAAGCCGATAGTCCACCAGGTTGGCGGCTCGTTCAGCAGTTCGCGCAGGTTGTCATCCCAGACATGGCCGGAATTTTTTTCACCGGGAAACGGATTGTGTTCACTCATTGTTTTGCCTCTCTGTAAATGGGAAAGCGCGCGAATCCGGCTTACCCTCGCCCTTTGGGGGAAAGGGGAGAACCATCGGAGCGGGCCGATGGCGGGTGAGGGTTCTCCTCACCGGCATCATCATCCAGCGGGATATGGCGTTGCGATTCGAGTTTCTCTCTGTTTTTGGGATGGAATACGTACACATAGGCCCAGATCATCAGACAGAAAATGCTGATGGTGACAATCAGGCCTATCCAGTCATTGAGTGTCATCGCCGCCCAGTCTGTGTGAAAGTATTCCATGCTGATTCCTGTGCCGGCTTATTCGCGATAGTCAACACTGTTGTCGAACTTGACCATGGTGCCCAGCACCTGCAGGTAGGCCACCACAGCTTGCAGTTCATTCTTGCCGGTCACTTCACTGGCCGCGCTGGTAATGTCGGCGTCGGTATAGGGGACACCCAGGGTACGCATGGCGCTCATGGTGTCGGCTGTGCGCTGGCCAGCAACCGGATACGTTTCCAGCCAGGGGTAGTTGGGCATGACCGATTCGGCCACTACATCACGCGGTGCGCGCAGGTGGCGGAAGTGCCAGTCGTCCGAGTATTTGCCGCCAACACGGGCCAGGTCCGGGCCGGTACGTTTTGAACCCCACTGGAAGGGGTGGTCGTACATGGATTCCGATGCCAGCGAGTAGTGGCCATAGCGTTCTTTTTCATCACGGAACGGACGAATCATCTGCGAGTGGCACAGGTAGCAGCCTTCACGGATGTAGACTTCGCGCCCCATCAGTTCCAGCGGCTTGTACGGGCGCACGCCGGCACCGGCTGTCCAGTCGTTGAGCGACTGGCCATCCTGGCGTTGCCACATCACTTCCGGATGCTTGTTGTGCTCCATTGTGTCCTTGAGATAGAACAGCGGCACGATTTCAACAATGCCGCCTACGGATAACAGCAGCATCGTGACAATCAGCATCACAAAAATATTGCGTTCGACCTTGTCCTGGAATCTGGTTGAATGAATCTGGTTAGCCATGATTGATGTCCTCCCGTTAAGCCGCTGCCGCAGCAGGCTGGGTGTTGGGCGCGGTTGATGCCTGGCGGATGGTCATGACCACGTTGTACAGCATGACAACGGCACCGCTCCAGTAAATCAGGCCGCCCACGGCGCGCATTACATAGTAGGGATACATGGCTGCAACCGATTCGGCGAAGGTGTAGGTAAGGGTGCCGAATTCATCGTATTCCCGCCACATCAGGCCTTGCATGATGCCGGATACCCACATGGCAATGATGTAAATCACCGCGCCGATGGTAGCCATCCAGAAGTGTGTGTTGACCAGCCGGGCGGAATACATTTCGGTGTTCCAGAGTTTCATCACCAGGTGATACAGCGAACCGGCCGCCACCATGCCTACCCAGCCCAGCGCACCCGAGTGCACATGGCCTATGCCCCAGTCGGTGTAATGCGACAGGGCGTTCACCGTCTTGGCGGACATTACCGGGCCTTCAAAGGTGGACATGGCGTAGAACGCCAGCGACACGATCAGGAAACGCAGCACATAGTCCGTGCGCAGTTTGTCCCAGGCGCCGGATAGGGTCATCATGCCATTCACGGCGCCACCCCATGACGGGATGATCATCGCCAGCGACACGGCAGCACCCAGCGAGCCGGTCCAGTCGGGCAGGGCGGTGTATTGCAGATGATGCGCGCCCAGCCAGACGTAACCGAAGGTCAGCGCCCAGAAATGGATTACGGATAAACGATACGAGAATACCGGCCGGCCAGCCTGCTTGGGCACAAAGTAATACATCATGCCGAGGAAACCGGCTGTGAGATAAAAACCGACTGCGTTGTGACCCCACCACCACTGGATCATGGCATCCTGTACGCCAGAGAACACAGAGTAGGATTTGAATGCGGAAACCGGTATGGACAGGCTGTTGACCACATGCAGGTAGGTGATCATGATCATCATGGACAGGAAAAACCAGTTCGACACATAGATGTGTGTCGTTTTGCGGCGGGCAATGGTCATGATGAAGTTGAAGCTGTAAGCCAGCCAGACTACGGCAATGGCGATGTCGATCGGCCATTCCAGCTCGGCGTATTCCTTGCCCTGGGTCAGTCCCAGCGGCAGGGTGATCACGGCTGAAACGATAATCGCATTCCAGCCCCAGAACACAAACCAGGCCAGACCATTGCTCCACAGGGCGGTTGAGCAGGTGCGCTGCACCGAGTAAAAGGAAGCAGCCATCAGGGCACAGCCACCAAACGCAAAGATTACTGCATTGGTATGCAACGGGCGCAGGCGGCCAAAACTGAGTTCGGGGGTATCGAAGTTGAGAACCGGCCAGGCCAGCTCTGACGCCACATACACTCCCAGCAGCGTACCTACCACGAGGTAGATGACAGCCATGACGGTGAATGCCTTGACGACCTCGAAGTTGTATTTCTGGGCAAGGGTTTGTTGCACGGGAATATCTCCTGTTTTTATTTGAGTTGCCCGAATCGGCCAACCGGTTTTCCGGGCCATGAAAAAACAAAACCCCGGGTGGATGCACTTCGGTGGCGTTACCGGCCACGCAGGGAACGTTAACGCCGTGCAGTTTTGCACCGGACTTTTTGCCGCGTGCATTATTTCCGACGCAGAGTATAAAACGCTAAAGCGATATTTGATACAGATCAATTTTGCATGGTATTTTTATTTGCCGAATGTCAATAACTCAAAAAATACACCGGCGTCAGCCTGAATGTGGCTTTGCAGGAAGAAAGGTCCTCCGTGATTTTTGTTGAACGGATTGTCCGGCGGTACGGGCAGTCATGGTGTTGCCGGCAAGCGGATGCCGGCGCAAAAAACTGCATTGGCCGGCAGCGGGCGTTTAGCGGCTGGTTTTCATATAACGGGACTTCTATACTTCGCGCCTTCAGTTGACCAGATCGGGGAGTTATCCAACATGGGTGCGCAGTGGAAAAAGAAAGGCAAGGCTGAGGCCGCCGATGCCAAGGGTCGTTTGTTTACCAAGCTGGCCAAGGAAATCATGGTGGCTGCACGCGGTGGTGCCGATCCCGAAATGAATGCCGCCCTGCGTGCCGCCGTTGATCGCGCCAAAAAAGCCTCCATGCCGCGCGATACCCTGGAACGTTCCATCAAGAAAGGTGCCGGCCTGCTTGACGAAGTGGTGAACTACGAACGTGTCACCTACGAAGGTTTTGCACCGCACAAGGTTCCGGTGATCATCGAATGCCTCACCGAGAACAACAACCGAACTGCCACCAATATCCGCATCCTGTTTCGCAAACTCGGCCAGCTCGGCAATTCCGGTTCCGTCTCCTGGGACTTCGCCTATCTGGGCATGATTGAAGCCACGGCTGACAAGCCGGGGCTGGATGCCGAAGCCGCTGCCATCGAAGCGGGTGCCCAGGACGTGGAAGCATCCGATGATGGTGCATATATGTTCTACACCGAACCCACCGATCTCGATGCCGTGAGCCGTGCCTTGCCGGCACAGGGATTTACAGTGTCATCTGCCCAACTGGGTTACAAAGCCAAAAATCCGGTAAAACTGGATGACGCCGCGCGCGCTGAAGTGGAAGCCTTTCTGGAAACGATTGATGCTGACGATGACGTGCAGAACGTGTACGTTGGTCTGGCAGAGTGAATATGGCTGGATTTGTTAAATTAATTTGTAGGTGCGCCTTCAGGCGCACAAAATGATCTTAAGCAATATCGTTTTTCCATAGGCTGTTGTGCGCCTGAAGGCGCACCTACACGTATCATTACCAGGCAGCATGGTCCTGGCTGCGGAACGCAACATGAGCCTGTTACATAACATCGTTGTTAAATATGCACATCCATTGCTGCAAACGGGCAGTGTGGAAACGCCTGCCTATAACGAGGCTGAATTACAGATCCTTCGCACCCGCATCAAACAACTCCTGAAAGAGCGCGATGCTGTGCTGGTGGCGCATTATTATGTCGATGCCGAGTTGCAGCGGCTGGCCGATGAAACCGGTGGCAAGGTAGCCGATTCGCTCGAAATGGCGCGTTTTGGCAATCAGCAAAAACACAAGGTGCTGGTGGTGGCCGGT
>JAUPMA010000276.1 GCA_030836935.1 Pseudomonadota bacterium
CAATGAACTTCTCACCATTGTGCCCATCCTCAAACGCTTCGGTGTGCCATTGATTGCGATGACTGGCCGCCCGCATTCCACACTGGCGCGCGAAGCCGATATTCATCTGGATGTCGGCGTGGAAAAAGAAGCCTGCCCGCTGGGACTGGCACCCACGTCCAGCACAACGGTAGCACTGGTGATGGGCGATGCGCTGGCGGTGGCCCTGCTCGACTCGCGCGGTTTTACCGAAACCGATTTTGCGCTGTCGCATCCCGGTGGCAGCCTCGGCCGGCGTCTGTTATTGCATGTCGCCGACATCATGCACACCGGCGATACCATTCCCAAAGTGAGCGAACAAGCGAGCCTGCGCGATGCCCTGCTTGAAATGACAAAAAAAAATCTCGGCATGACCGCCATAATTGACGCCAATAACACCGTGCTCGGCATTTATACCGATGGCGATTTACGCCGCACACTCGACAAAAATATTGATATACACCAGGCCAGAATTGCCGATGTGATGACGCGAAACTGCAAAACTGCGCGTGCCGGCCTGCTCGCGGCCGAAGTGCTGAAAATCATGCAGGACAACAAAATCAATGCCATGCTCGCCGTGGATGAAAACAACAAACTGGTCGGCGCGCTGAACATGCACGATTTGTTGCGCGCCGGCGTAGTATGAATACAAAAGCAACCAAAGCCATGACGCGAGAAACGCAAAGTACTTGTTGCAAAAAGACCTTCGCGTCTTCGTGTCAATGCTTCTGGCTTTAAACAAGATTGACGGAAATACCCTATGCAAGACATTCTGCAAAAAGCCGCCAAAATAAAACTGGTAATTTTTGATGTCGACGGCGTACTCACCGACGGCTCCCTGTTTATTGGCGATGACGGCCAGGAATACAAGGCTTTCAATTCCAAAGACGGCCACGGCATGCGCATGCTGCAGGACAGTGGCGTGGATATCGCCATCATCACCGGCCGCGTTTCAAAAGTGGTGGAACACCGGGTGAAGGATCTTGGCATCAAATACGTGTATCAGGGCAAGCGCGAAAAACTGCCGGCGTATCTCGAACTGATGCAACGCACCGGTTTTCAAAATGATGAAATTGCTTACGTCGGTGACGACGTGGTGGATTTGCCGGTGATGGTGCGCGTCGGCCTTGCCATTTGCGTGCAGGATGGTCATCCGTTTGTAAAACAGCATGCACACTGGATTACCGAACACGGCGGTGGCCGTGGCGCCGGGCGCGATGTATGCGAAATGATCATGGAAGCACGCGGCGTGTTGCGCGACAAACTGGCAACATACATTGCAGTTTAAAGTACAAAATTTAAAGTGTTGAAGGAAAAACATGGACAAGTACGCCGCAACATTCATTACCTTTGAACTTTTCACCTTTAAACTTTAACCTGCATCAATGAAAGCCTTCGCCAGTCTGTCCATTGTCATCGTGCTTGCCCTGTTTACACTGTGGCTGCAGGATGCCTTCAGGGAAACACCGCTCGTTCCCGGTGCCCGGCAAAAACATTTTCCGGATTATTTCATGGAGGATTTTTCGCTCACCCAGATGAATGAACAGGGTCTTCCCGCTTATGTTTTGCGTGCCAGCCGCTTGCAGCATTATTCTGATAACAACAGCAGTGAAATCACGGCACCGTTTATTGAAATCCATGACCGGCAGGGCGACTGGTCAGTTACCGCCAGACGCGCCGTGGTCTATGGCGAAACCGATATCATCCATTTCTACGATGATGTAAAAATCCGCCGCGAAAAAACTCCGCAGCGCGAGGAGCTGGCAATTGATACCAGTTACCTGAAAATCGACGCGCCGAAAAAAATTGCTGAAACCGACCAGCCGACGCATATCCGCAGCGGTCGGCTGGAACTCGACACCCGCGGCATGCTGTTCGACAACAGCCGCGATATACTCAAACTTACATCCAGCGTGAAAGGCCACTATGCGCCATCAAAACAATTACCTGAATAAGTTGCTGTTGCTCTCCCTGCTGGCGACTCCCGGACTGGTTGCAGCCAAAACATCCGATGCCGGACAACCCGTGTACATCGAAGCCGATCAGGTCGAAATCCGTGATCGCGAGGGCTTGAGCATTTACCGCGGCAATGTGCGGATTGTGCAGGGCAGCCTGCGCATCAGCGGCGACGAAATCCGCATCCACAGCACGGATGCCGGCCTGCAACGGGTGCATGTCACCGGCAAACCCGCCAATTTTTTCCAGCTCACCGATCTGGATGAGGAAATCAGCGCCACAGGTGAAGAAATGGAATACCAGCCCCAAACCAGCACCCTGACGCTTGACCGCAATGCCGTGCTGGTACAGCGCGACAACCGGTTTACCAGCGAACACATTGTTTACAACACCCAGACCAATATCATGACAGCCGGCCCCGGAAACGGATCCGGTACGGCGGACACCGCCACGCCCCCGCGCGTCACCATTACGATCATGCCGGAAAAGGCTGCCGGCGAAAATAAAGCGCCGGAAAACACCACCACCGATAAACCCGATGCACTCCAGAACCCCGGGACAGAAAACAAGTAATGAGCATTCTGCGCGCTGATCGCCTGATCAAACATTACCGCCGGCGCAAAGTCGTCAGCGATGTTTCACTTAACGTTGCCAGCGGCGAGATTGTCGGCCTGCTGGGGCCCAATGGGGCCGGCAAAACCACCTGCTTTTACATGATCGCCGGCCTGATTCCGGCCAGCCGTGGTGAGATTTTTCTCGATGACCACAACATCACCCATTTGCCGATGCCGGCACGTGCCCGGCTCGGCCTGGGTTACTTGCCGCAGGATGCCTCGGTATTCCGCAAGCTCACCGTGAGTGAAAACATTCTCGCCATTTTGCAGACACGCAAAACACTGGATAAAAAACAGCGGCTGGAACGCCTGCAAAACCTGCTCGACGAG
>JAUPMA010000028.1 GCA_030836935.1 Pseudomonadota bacterium
AAATTGAGTATGCGGTTGGCTTCAGTATCGTTTTTCAGGCCGAGCAATATTTCAGTTAACACAATGCCGGAGATAGCGATGTGTTCCGCATCCTGTATGGCGCGAACCAAATGATTGGCTTCAGCGGATTCATGGCCATTGAAGAAATCAATCCAGACAGAGGTGTCAACCAGCATTGTTGGTTTCACCGGCACGGCTGCTGCGCAGTTGGTCGAGATTGCCTTGCCAATTTACTTTGCCGCGCAGCGTCAGTAATTGCTGACGTTTGAGTGTGTTGACAAGCTCGATCAGGGCCGCATGAATGGCGGCTTTCTTGGTGGGGTAGTGGCCGAGTTGGATGGCCTGGCTGATGAGTTGCTCATCGAGTTCGATGTGGGTGCGCATGGGACTGATCTTGTATGGTTTATGTGCAGATCTTATGTCGAAATAGTCACAATCACCAGCGGCTTATTGGGTATGGCTCACTCCTCTGGCAATACAAGAAGCTGCGTTTTGCCTGCAAATCCTTATATAATCGCTCGATTCTATAGCCCTCTGGAGTCACCATGAGAATTTCCCAGGAAGCACTGACTTTTGACGATGTGCTGCTGATCCCCGCTCATTCCCTTGTCCTGCCCAACGAAGTATCACTGGCCACCCGGCTGACGCGCGACATCAAACTGAATATTCCGCTGATTTCTGCTGCCATGGATACGGTGACCGAATCCCGCCTCGCGATTGCGCTGGCGCAGGAAGGCGGCCTGGGCATCATTCATAAAAACATGTCACCGGAAGAACAGGCGCGGCAGGTTACCAGGGTGAAGAAATACGAAGCTGGCGTGATCAACGAGCCGATTACCGTATCGCCCAAAACCACGGTCGCTGAAGTGCTGGCCATCACCCGCGAAAACCGCATTTCCGGTGTGCCGGTGGTGGACGGCGAAGATCTGGTTGGTATCGTTACTTCCCGTGACCTGCGTTTTGAAACCGGCATGAACAAGCCGGTGAGCAAGATCATGACACCAAAGTCCCGCCTGGTGACGGTAAAGGAAGGCGCCAGCCGTGATGAAGTCATTACCCTGTTGCATAAGCACCGTATCGAAAAAGTGCTGGTGGTGAATGGCAAGTTTCATCTGCGCGGCATGATTACGGTAAAAGATATCCAGAAGTCCGATGAATTCCCGCTGTCCTGCAAGGACGAACATGGCCGGTTACGTGTCGGCGCCGCTGTCGGCACCGGCGGCGATACCGAACAGCGCGTGGATGCGCTGGTCAATGCCGGTGTGGATGTGATTGTGGTGGATACTGCGCACGGTCATTCGCAGGGGGTGATTGATCGCGTGGCCTGGGTGAAAAAACAGTATCCGCAGGTGCAGGTGATTGGCGGCAATATTGCCACCGCCGAAGCGGCGCGGGCACTGGTGAAAGCCGGTGCTGATGCGGTGAAAGTGGGTATCGGTCCCGGTTCCATCTGCACTACCCGTATTGTCGCGGGTGTCGGTGTGCCGCAGATTTCGGCCGTATCGAATGTAGCCAGGGAAATGGCGAAAAAAGGCGTGCCACTGATTGCCGACGGCGGCATACGTTTTTCCGGTGACATTGCCAAGGCGCTGGCTGCCGGAGCTTACAGCGTGATGATCGGTGGCTTGTTCGCCGGTACCGAAGAAGCACCGGGCGAAGAAATTCTGTATCAGGGTCGTTCCTATAAATCCTATCGTGGCATGGGCTCTATCGGCGCCATGAAAAAAGGTTCATCGGACCGTTACTTCCAGGACAAGGATGCCGGTGTGGAAAAACTGGTACCGGAAGGCATTGAAGGCCGCGTCCCTTACAAGGGTCCGCTCAGTACCATCGTTCACCAGTTGCTGGGCGGTATTCGTTCCAGCATGGGTTACGTCGGTTGCAAGGATCTGGATGAAATGCGTACCAAACCGGAATTTGTCCGCATCACCGGTGCCGGTATGCAGGAATCGCATGTACACGATGTGACTATTACCAAAGAAGCACCGAATTACAATCGTTCGTAAATGATTGGGTTGACCTGCTGTAAGCGCGTGGGTCATACTTATTCCGTATAGCGCCCTGGAGAGTACGAGTCTCATAGCATAGTGAGACATCCGAAACCCGGGGCATTTTTTTTCATAAAATTGGCAGGGAGTAAAATGAAAACAGCTATTTTGGTGGATGGCAGTTATTTCATAAAGCGATACAGGACTTTATACAAGGACTGGAAAACCCGATCAGCGTATCAGGTTAGCAGAGATCTTTATGCGGGATTGCTACGCGATATGCGTAAAGCAAACGGCAATGGAAAGGGTGTTTTGCGCAGGGATTTATACAGAATATTTTTTTATGATTGCCCGCCAGTATCAAAGCGATTGCAAAATCCAGTGAGTCGCAAAGGAATTAATATGGCGGAAACCGAAGAGGCAGTATTCCGCAACGCATTTCATGCCGAGTTAAAGAAGATGCGCAAAGTGGCATTAAGGCTTGGGCGGCTTGCAGATGATGGTCACTGGATTATCACGCCACAAAAAACAAAAGACATTCTCAATAAAAAAATCAATGTGGATGACCTGTCGGAACATGATGTCAGATACGATGTGCGCCAGAAAGGTGTGGATATGCGAATAGGGCTGGATATATCTTCTCTCGCCTACAAGAAAGCTGTAGATCAAATTATTCTTATAGCAGGAGATAGCGATTTCGTACCTGCTGCAAAACTAGCGCGTCGTGAAGGTATTGATTTTGTTCTCGATCCCATGTGGAACAATATTAATCCTGATTTACATGAGCATATTGATGGCTTATGTTCTTCATGGCCAAAAGAAAGAAACTGAATTTTCATATAATTTATCATCAGGTTTGAATCGTATATGACCACGCAAAACATCCACGCCGACCGCATTCTCATTCTTGATTTTGGCTCGCAATACACACAACTGATTGCACGCCGTGTGCGCGAAGCCGGTGTGTATTCCGAATTGTATGGCTGGGATGTGGATGCGGATGTGATCCGCAATTTCAAACCCAAAGGCATTATTCTTTCCGGCGGGCCGGAAACGGTAACGGCGGATGAATCGCCGTTTGCCAATCCGCTGGTGTTTGAACTGGGTGTGCCGGTATTGGGTATCTGCTACGGCATGCAAACCATGGCCGCGCAACTGGGCGGTAAAGTCGAGAATGCCGACAAACACGAATACGGCTATGCCCAGGTGCGCGCGCGTGGCCACACCCGTTTGCTGAATGATATTGAAGATCACACATCGCCCGAAGGTTTTGGTTTGCTGGATGTGTGGATGAGTCACGGCGATCGTGTCATCGACTTGCCACCGGGATTCAAACTCATGGCATCAACCGACGCGGCACCTGTCGCCGGCATGGCCAATGAAGA
>JAUPMA010000277.1 GCA_030836935.1 Pseudomonadota bacterium
AGCATCTGGGCCATTACGTTGAGCAGCAAACTGGTGCTGATATGTTGATCTGGGATGGCGCCTGTGTGGTACACGAAGCATTCAAGGCGGATGCCTTAAAGGCGTTGAAGAAATTGCATCCCGCTGCCGCCATTCTGGTGCATCCCGAATCACCGGATGATGTTGTTGATCAGGCGGATGTAGTAGGTTCAACCACACAGCTGATTGATGCCGTGAAAAAATTACCCAACCCTGAATTCATTGTTGCCACCGACAACGGCATATTTCACAAAATGAAAGCCGTGGCCGGTGATAAAAAACTCTATGAAGCGCCGGTTGCCGGGGTGGCCGCCACCTGTATCAGTTGTGCGCATTGTCCGTGGATGGCGATGAACAGCCTGCGCAATCTGGCCGATGTGCTGGAAAACATGAATAACGAAATTTTTATTGATGAAAGCATCCGGCAGAAAGCACTCATATCAACCCGGCGGTTGATTGATTTTCGCAAATAAGGTTTTGGTGGCCTGTTAATAATATCAACACCAAGGCGCAAAGAATGCAAAGAGATTGCAGGAGCGGGCCATCTGAAAAAGTTTTCTGCTTCATTTATTCTTGCGCCGCATCAATACCCTAACGTCACTTTGAATTGATGATAATTGCTGTTCTGTAGCCTAATCCGGGGTAACTTAAATGACTATCGAATCCTTGCTCGGCAACGAAGCCGAATCATTGCTCACGCATGTCTGTGCGGGCATTCCAGGAACAGCGCTGCATTTACCCGGTGCTGATTACATTGATCGCGTGGTGGCACAAAAAAATCGCAAGCCCGGTGTGCTGCGTAATCTGCAAAGTCTTTATGATCACGGGCGACTCGCCGGTACCGGCTATTTATCCATCCTGCCGGTGGACCAGGGCGTAGAACATTCTGCCGGTGCCTCGTTTGCACCCAATCCGCTATTTTTTGATCCGGAAAATATTGTGCGCCTGGCCATGGAAGGTGGCTGCAATGGAGTGGCCTCCACACTGGGTGTGCTGAATTCTATCGCCAGAAAATATGCACATAAAATTCCGTTTATTGTGAAACTCAATCACAATGAATTACTGAGTTATCCAAATACTTACGATCAAACTTTATTTTCCAGCGTGGATCAGGCATTTGATATGGGTGCGGCCGCAGTCGGTGCCACCATTTATTTTGGCTCGGAAGAATCGCGACGGCAGATTGTGGAGATTTCAGAAGTATTCGAGTATGCCCATGAACTCGGCATGGTGTGTGTGCTTTGGGCGTATCTGCGTAACAACGCATTCAAGACGGACAAGGATTACCACATCTCGGCGGATTTAACCGGCCAGGCCAATCATCTGGCCGCCACACTCGATGCTGACATCATCAAGCAAAAACAGGCCGAGAATAACGGCGGCTATAACGCCATCAAATTCGGTAAGACGAGTTCAAAAGTATACGAAAAATTAACCAGCGATCACCCGATTGATCTCGTGCGTTATCAGGTCGCCAATTGCTACATGGGGCGCGTTGGCATGATTAATTCCGGTGGTGCTTCTGGCAAGGATGATTTGAAACAGGCCGTGCGCACAGCCGTCATTAATAAACGTGCCGGTGGCATGGGGCTGATTTCCGGGCGCAAGGCATTTCAGAAAGATATGAAAGACGGTGTTGCATTACTGAACGCCATACAGGATGTTTATCAGGATAAGTCTGTTACGCTGGCATAATAAAAATAATTACTTACCAACCGATGAAATCATCCTGACTGGAGTAATTATGGATGTTGCATTCATCTCGCCAAGAAAATATTTATCCTGATGAAACGGACTTTTCATCTTTACTGGTGCGGCTCGAAACAAAGGGTCAAGGTTTATTGCCTGCGGAAGTTGTAGCACGTCAACAAAAATACGGCAAAAATCGGTTGCAATTGCATACTAGCCGCTTACCCGTGGCGATGCTTGTCGTCGAATTTTTTGCACTGTTTCCCTTGCTGTTACTGGCAGCGTCCATACTCGCGTTTGTTGCGCATTCCATTCATCCTCATGATGGGTTTGATCTGATCGGCTCAGCGCTGGTGCTTGTTGTCGTGCTGAATGCGCTGGTTTCATTCATGCAAAATTACAAAGTCGAGAAATTGATGATCGGATTTCTCGATTACCTTGCCAGGTACGTCAATGTTGTGCGTGCAGGTGAAACCGAAGAAATTGATGCAACGGAACTGGTTCCCGGTGACATTTTATTGATACAGGCTGGCGACAAGGTATCAGCCGATGGTGTGATCGTCAGTTGTGATGAATTGCTGGTCGATGAATCGGTGTTAACCGGTGAGTCCTTGCCGATAACCAAGCAGGCGTGCATATCAACCATTAACGACAATAATCTGATTTATTCAGGCAGCACCATACACAAAGGGAAGGCGCAGGTTCTGGTAACGGCAACCGGCACAGATAGCAGAATGGGACATGTAGCAGAATTGACACAGCAAGTCAGGCGCGATCTGACACCCATGCAGAAAGAGCTGCATGACTTTGTAAGAAAAATA
>JAUPMA010000278.1 GCA_030836935.1 Pseudomonadota bacterium
ACCCTGGATGTGGATGGCAAAAAAATCACCGCCAACCGCATTGTGATTGCACCGGGCACCAAACCCCTGGTGCCAGCTATTCCGGGTGCACAGCACGGTATTACCTCCGATGGTTTTTTTGAATTGCAGCAGCAACCGAAGCGGGTGGCGATAGCCGGTTCCGGTTATATCGCGGTGGAACTGGCGTGTTTGTTAAACGGTTTGGGGACGGAAGTCAGTTTGTATTTGCGCCGCGAACATATTCTGCGCAGTTTCGACAGCATGTTGCGCGAAACTCTGCTCGAACAAATGCTGGATGACGGTATTGATATTTTTCCGCGCACGCAATTGGTTGAAGTGCGCAGGGAAGCCGATGGCACCTTGACACTGATTGATGAAAAACAGCATCACAATAACGGTTTTGATCAGCTGATCTGGGCCATAGGCCGTGAGCCCAATACCGCCGGTATGCAACTCGAAGCCGCCGGTATCCAAACCGATGAGCAGGGATTTATTACCACCGATGTATTCCAGCAAACCAGTGTCGAAAATATTTTTGCACTGGGTGATGTTACCGGTCGCGCACCACTGACACCGGTGGCCATTGCCGCGGCGCGTCGTCTTGCAGATCGTTTGTACAATCATCAAACCAATCGCCATCTGGATTACCGGAATATTCCCACGGTGGTGTTCAGTCATCCGCCCCTGGGTACGGTGGGGTTGACGGAAGAAGAAGCGCGCGCGCAACATGGCGAAGCGGTCAAAATTTATTCCACCCGGTTCACCGCCATGTACAACTCCATGACTGAACACAAGGTGCAAACCGCGATGAAACTGGTGTGCGTCGGGCCGCAGGAAAAAGTGGTGGGTTGTCACATCATCGGCCCGGCAGCTGATGAGATGTTGCAAGGTTTTGCGGTGGCCGTGCGCATGGGCGCCACCAAAAAAGATTTCGATGACACGGTGGCGATACATCCGTCCAGCGCGGAAGAGCTGGTAACCATGAGATAAGCCTATGTCAAATCACATTCGTCCTTACAAAAATATCCTGCCAACCATTGCGGCATCCGCCTATATTGACCCGGCCGCCTGCGTTATTGGTGATGTGGTGATTGGCGAGGATTCATCGGTGTGGCCGATGGTGACGATTCGCGGCGACGTGAATGTGATTCGCATCGGTGCTCGCACCAATATCCAGGATGGCAGCGTGCTGCACGTCACCCATGAAGGCGGGCCATTAAGCCCGAATGGCAATGGTCTGTTTGTGGGTGATGATGTAACGGTTGGTCACAATGTGGTGCTGCATGCCTGCACGGTTGAAGATGGTTGCCTGATTGGTATGGGTTCAGTGCTGCTGGACGGTTGCGTCATCAAGCGCGGTGCCATGGTGGGTGCCGGCAGTATTGTGCCGCCCGGCAAGGTGCTGGAGGGCGGCTATCTGTACCTGGGTGCGCCGGCGCGCCAGGCGCGGCCATTGAACCAGAATGAAAAAGACAATCTGCTGTATTCCTCACGGCATTATGTGAAGCTGAAAAACGATTATTGTTAACCCGGCAAGGCTGGTTGCCAGGTTAATCATGACGGACAGTGCGCTTCCGGTAACTCTGTGCTACAAATCTGCACGATGCCAAGCGCAATTCATTTATTTCTCCATAAGGATCAAACATGAAACTCTCCCATGGTTTTGCCAAAGTACTGTTGTTGCTTGCCGTTTGTGCCACACCGGCCCTGGCGGATATTTCACGGGCGGCGTTTACCAGCGCCATTGAGGGCCGGGAACCGGTTGATCAGCTGAGCCAGCTGGGCAATGACAAAACTTCAGTTTATTTTTTTACTGAAATTACCGGGCTGAACGGCCATACGATTACCCATCGCTGGGAATTTGGCGGTGAACCCCGCTTTGAAATTTCATTCAGCGTGGGTGCGGATCGCTGGCGCGTCTGGTCGAACAAAACCCTGGCGCCGGAAATGACAGGTGAATGGAAAGTGGTGGTGCTGGATGAGGCGGGATTTATCTTGCGCACCGAGTTGCTTAACTACGTGGCTGCCTCGGCACCTGCAGAGCCTGCTCCGGCTGCCCAGTAATTTTCCTGTTTTGTATTGTTACCGGGTCCGGCCTGTGCCGGACTCATGCTCTCAGGCTGCGCCGGATCAGTTCAATCACTGATTTGGTTTGTGGCCGCACACCGCGCCAGATGTAAAACGATTCCGCCGCCTGTTCCACCAGCATGCCCAGTCCGTCGAGGCATAAAACGGAACCGTGTTTTGTTCCCCATTGCATGAACGGCGTGGCGCTGGCGCCATACACCATGTCGTAAATCACCGCATTTTTATTAAGCAGATTGTCCGGCAGGGGCGGCAGTTCACCCTGAAGACTGGCCGAGGTGCCGTTAATCACGACATCAAATTTCGCGCTGTTTAATTCGTTAAAACCACAACCGCTGATGGCGCCCAGATCCGAAAAATCCGCGGCCAGTTGCACGGCTTTGTCCGCCGTGCGATTGGCAACCACCAGGCGTGCCGGTGCTTGCTGCAACAAGGGTTCAATCACGCCGCGCACTGCGCCACCCGCACCGAGCAACAAAATATTTTTTTGTTTGAGAATGATGTGGTGATTGTTTGTTAAATCATTGAGCAGGCCGATGCCATCGGTGGTGTCGCCGTAATAATTATTCGCGCCACGCAACACCAGGGTGTTGACCGCGCCAGCGCGTTGCGCGCGCGAACTCAGTTCATGTGCCAGGGCAAACGCATCCTGCTTGAAGGGCACGGTGATGTTCAGACCCTTGCCATTACACGACTGAAATTCCGCCACAGCTTGTGGCAAGTCACCCAGATCCACCAGCTCGGCGGTGTAGAGCAGGCTTTGTCCGGTCTGGCGGGCAAATTCGGTGTGGATCAGCGGGGATTTGCTGTGGGCTATCGGATTTCCCATTACCGCGTAACGATCTATTGCTTGCTGGGTGCTCATATTATTAACAGATTGGACACAGAGTCGCAGAGACGCAGAGGTGTCTGATGTAATGATTCGAAAAAATCTCTGTGTCTCTGCGTCTCCGTGTCAAAAATTTCATTCTTTCAGCCAGCGCGCTGCATCTTTCGCATAGTAGGTGAGTATGCCGTCGGCACCCGCACGTTTGCAGCTGAGCAGGGCTTCGAGCACGCAGGCTTTTTCATTGATCCAGCCATTTTGCGCTGCGGCTTTCAGCATCGCGTATTCGCCGCTGACGTGATACACAAACGTGGGTGCACCAAATTCATCCTTGATACGGCGAACAATATCGAGATACGGCATGCCCGGTTTTACCATGACCATGTCGGCGCCTTCGGCGAGATCGAGCGCGACTTCGCGCAGCGCTTCGTCGCTGTTGGCCGGGTCCATCTGGTAACTGTATTTGTTGCCGCCGCCAAGGTTGCCTGCCGAGCCTACCGCATCGCGGAACGGGCCGTAGAAACTCGAGGCATATTTGGCGGAATAGGCGAGGATGCGGGTATGAATGTGGCCGGCTGCTTCCAGTGCCTGGCGGATTTTGCCCACCCGGCCATCCATCATGTCGGAGGGGCCGAGGATATCCGCACCGGCGGCGGCATGTGACAGCGCCTGCTTCACCAGCACTTCGATGGTTTCATCGTTCAGCACATAACCACTGGCATCAATCAGCCCGTCCTGGCCGTGGCTGGTGAATGGGTCGAGTGCGACATCCGTCATCACGCCCAGTTGCGGATAGTGTTTTTTCAGTGCGCGCACGGCACGTTGTGCCAGGCCGTCGGGATTGAAGGCCTCACGTGCGTCCAGCGATTTTTTGTCCTGGCCGACTACCGGGAACAGCGCAATCACCGGTATGCCCAGCTGCACACACTGTTCGGCTTCGCGCAGCAGCAGGTCAATGCTCAGGCGTTCGACACCCGGCATGGAAGCGACGGCTTCACGACGGTTTTCGCCTTCAATAATGAACAGCGGGTAAATGAAGTCGCTGGCAGTGAGTATGGTTTCGCGCATCAGCCGGCGGCTGAATTCGTCACGCCGCATGCGGCGCATGCGCAGGCTGGGGTAAGGGCTGGTGTTGTGGCTGGACATGGCTGGTTTGTGATGCAAT
>JAUPMA010000279.1 GCA_030836935.1 Pseudomonadota bacterium
CCCGTTTCAACCAGGCGGTGCGCCTGCGCCGCGTCGCGCAATGCAAAAACCCTGCTGACATGGATCCTTAGTTTCCCCGTTTCAATCAGTTGTGCGCACTGGTCCAGGATTTTGCCCTGATGCATTCGCGCCTGCGGCAGGTCCTTGATCATCGGCGTCAGCATCAGCACAAAACCGATACTCAAATTACGTTCGCGCGCTTCTTTCCAGGCCACGTCATTTCCCGGGTCAAGCAGGGTAATCAGTTTTCCGTAACAGGCAACAACCGGAATACTGCGCCGGAAAGTTTCACCGCCCACGCAATCAAAAACCACATCGGCGCCTTTATCTCCAGTAAGACGCAGAACCTCGGCCACAAAATCTTTCTGTTTGTAATTAATGATTTCGTCAGCGCCCAGCTGGCGCACAAAATTTTCATTCTCCGGATTACCGACTGTTGCAATCACTGTTGCGCCGGCATGTCTGGCAAGTTGCACGGCAACATGACCAACACCACCTGCGCCGGCATGAATCAGCACAGTATGTCCCGGCTGCAACTTGCCACGATCAAACAAGGCTTCCCATGCCGTAATCAGCACCAGAGGCGCAGCAGCGGCTTCGTTAAATGACATCGCAGCCGGTTTGCGCCGTGCAATTTTTTCATCCACCAGAGCAAATTCCGCATAGTTGCCCGGCTCACGTCCCAGCCCGCCATTGCAATACCAGACCGCATCGCCCGGTTTGAATATTGTTACGCCGGAACCGCAGGCCGTGACAATACCTGCGCCATCACAACCGGGAATCGCCGGCAAGGCATCGGGGAAAAGCATGCCGCGATTGCGCAATTTTGCATCCACCGGATTGACACCGGCAGCCCTGATCTGCACCTTCACCTGTCCGGCGGCGGGAACCGGTTCGGCAATCTCGGCGATTTGCAATACATCAACACTGCCCGTGGCAATCATTTGAATGGCTTGCATGAATACCCCTGTTTCTTTCAAAAAAAGACTGGAAATAAAAAATTTCAACCGGCGCGTATTATTTCACCTGTTGCCAGATCACGAATCACACTCGGCTTGCCTCGCAGATCAGTTGCCGAAGACACAATGGCATCAATCTGGCCAGGAAAATATTGTCTGATCCGCAACACATTACGCGCTGGCGGTTTGCTGGCAGGATTGGCACTGGTTGAGACAACAGGATACGGTAATAAGGCGCACAAGGCTGCCGCCACGACATGATGGGTGATGCGCACGGCAACTTTCGCGTGAGCGCCGCGAATCCAGACTGGCGTTAATTCTGATGCCGCCACCAGCCAGGTGGTTGGTTTTTCCTGTTGTTGCAATAATTGTTTTTGTTGCTGCGAACTGACATCAATAAACGGCAACAGTTTTTGCAAATCATCTGTCAGCAGGATCAAACCTTTTTCGACACGCCGCTGTTTAAGCCCAAGAAGGCGATACACGCTGGTTTCATTCAGCGGATCACAACCCAGGCCATAAACGGATTCAGTGGGATAAGCGATTATGCCGCCGGTGCGACAGATTTGAGCGGCGTATTGCAGACCAAAACGGCTGCTCATTTAACGTGCATGTCGCATAGCGACACTGACTTACCCTCTCCCCTGCAGGGGAGAGGGGGAACCGGCAGCAATTGCTGCCGGTGGGTGAGGGAAAGGGCGCGAAGCATTTTCGTCTCCCGGAAAATTGATACCACAAGCCCGTCAGGCTTTTTTCTTGGCGGCCGCTTTTTTTGCAGCTTTCTTTTTGGGTGCTGCTTTTTTCTTCGGCGCCGTTTTCTTCTTGGGAGTTGCTGCCTTTTTCGGCGCCGCGGCTTTCTTGGGCGCCGCGGCTTTTTTCTTCACAGCCGATTTCTTCTTGAAACGTGAAACTGGCGCCGCCGCCAGCAATGTTGTGCATTCTTCCAGTGTTAACGAAGCCGGTTCACGTTCCTTTGGAATTTTTGCATTCTTGTCGCCATCGGTAATGTATGGTCCAAAGCGTCCGTTCAATACCTGCACCGCACTGCCTTCAAATGTCTTGATGTATTTATTGGCCTCGAAAGCTTTTTTCTCGGCAATCAGATTCAGCGCCGTGGGCAAATCCACGTTGTAGGCATCAATACCCTGATTCTGCAATTCCTTGCGTATCGAAACAAACGTGTTGCCGTATTTCACATAGGGACCGAAACGACCGACATTGGCAGTGATTTCTTCACCATCTGCGGTGACACCCAGTTTGCGTGGCAGCTGGAATAAATCCAGCGCTTTTTCCAGATCAATATCCGCCATTTTCTGACCCGGACGCAAACTGGCAAAGCGCGGTTTTTCCTCGTCATCCTTGTCGCCGATTTGCACAAACGGACCATAAGGTCCCATGCGCACAGTTACCGGCTTGCCACTTTCCGGATCCGTGCCAATCAAACGTGATTGCGCCACATCAGCGCGACTGACACCGACATCTTTTTCATCCACCAGTTTTTTGAACGGCTGCCAGAAATCGCGCATCACCGGCACCCAGTCTTCTTCGCCGCGCGAAATGGAATCGAGACGATCCTCGAGACGAGCCGTGAAATCGTAATCAACATACCGGGTGAAATGCTGTGTCAAAAAAGTATTTACTATGCGGCCGATATCAGTTGGCGTGAACTGGCGATTTTCCAGCTCGACATATTGCCGATTCTGCAGAGTGGAAATAATTGCCGCGTAGGTTGATGGCCGGCCAATACCAAATTCTTCCAGTGCCTTCACCAGACTTGCTTCCGTAAATCGCGGTGGTGGCGTTGTGAAATGCTGATCGGCACGAATGTCCTTGAGATTGACGATTTCTCCCTGACTCAGTGGCGGCAAAATACTTTCATTGTCATCATCAACTGTATCGCCTTCATCACGGTCTTCCATGTACACCGCAATAAAACCGGGATGGCGAATGGTGGTGCCGCTGGCACGAAACACATTGCCGTTGCCACAGGCCAGATCCACACTCACCGTATCCAGTGTGGCGTGAATCATCTGGCACGCCACGGTACGTTTCCAGATCAGTTCATACAATTTATGTTGATCCGGCGTCAAA
>JAUPMA010000280.1 GCA_030836935.1 Pseudomonadota bacterium
GCTACTTGCTGTTTCCCATTAAGGAAGTTCTGATTAAGTCAAAAAATTATGAATGTAGGGCGGATAAGTGCAGCGCATCCGCCGATTACTCTGGTGGATTCGCTACGCTTATCCACCCTACCAGACTTAATCAGGGCTTCCTTAACTCACCTCCGCCAGGTTCACATCCGTCACCCGGTTGCGGCCAGCCTGCTTGCTCTTGTACATCGCCTGGTCAGCCGCCTTGATCAGCACTTCACAGGGCTGATTAAATTCGGCAGTTGTTGTAGCTACGCCAACACTGATTGTCACCCACGGGCTTACACTGTCATTGGCCGACTGAATGCGAGCCTCTTCAACAGCACGGCGAATGCGTTCAGCGAGCAAACGCGCATTTTCTGCATTGGTATTGGGCAACACCAGTGCAAACTCCTCACCACCGTAACGTGCGATAAAGTCAGCCGCGCGCTTGAGCTGCCCGGAAATTATTTTGGTAACCGAATACAGGCACACATCTCCCATCTGGTGACCGAATTTATCGTTGTACGACTTGAATAAATCCAGATCCACCATCACCAGGCTCACTGGCGTGTACTCACGCATGCTGCGTTTCCATTCCTCTTCCAGCACCATATCAAAATAGCGCCGGTTATAGGCGCCTGTCAGCTCATCCGTGATGGATAAACGTGATACATATTTATAACGGCTGGTACTTTTGCGAACAACCATCACGGCAATCACGATACTTGCCAGATACACCAGCACGGTGAGTACCAGAATCTGCCGGCGCGTCTGGTGATAATCCTCTTCCATTTGTTGACGACGCTCACGCTGCATGCCAACCAGGCGATCCAGCAACACAACCACTTTCTGCTGCGCCTTCGAACCCTCGACAGTCAGTGCGCGAATGTCTGTTGCCGGCATATTGCCGTGAATCAGCGCTTCCGTTAACTGTTCATGAAAGGGCTTGGTGTAATTAATTGCTTCCTGTACGCGCTGGTAATGCTCGCGTATTTCCGGCGAGGTAATCAGATTCTCCAGATTTTCACGTGCCTGCGCATATTCGGCAGCGTAACCGGAAAACTTCACGTATTCCTCGTCGCGTGCAAAGCGATCATCCGTGGCGATCATGCGCTGTATCGATATTTCGCGCTTGCGAATCACATCGCGCATGGTATGAGTGTATTCTGCCTCGGCCGTAACATGGCTGACCAGTCCAAATACCTCTTCGTTCCAGCTATCCAGCCGCCACAGCGCCATGGCCGCCGCAATCATGGTCAGCAGAATTACCGTAGCGAACCCAAGACTGGTGAGTGATTCCATCTCGTTGACAAAAAACCGTTTCATATCAATTTTCACTTCCGGTTGTTATTTTTCAGAGTGATTGTGTGCTGGCGCATATAATATAACCCGTTACTGTTAACTGGCCATACAACATGCACATTGAATATATAGATAATTTTGCTGCACTTGAACAAGCCTGCGCACAGCTTGGCCAGAGTCCGGTTGTCTGCGTTGATACCGAATTTCACCGGGAAAACACCTATTACCCTGAACTGGCACTGATCCAGCTGGCCAACACCGCACACACTTACTGTATTGATCCGCTTGCCATAAAAGACCTCAAACCACTTCAGACATTGTTTGCCAATACGGACATTCTCAAGGTATTTCATGCCGCCTGGCAGGACATGGAAATTTTTCTCCACGCGTTTGGCAACCTGCCCGCGCCGGTATTTGATACCCAGATAGCCGCCGCCTTGCTGGGCATGGGTGAACAGATTGGCTACGCTGCGCTGATCCAGGAATATCTCGGCCTGGATGTCGATAAAAGCCAGACCCGCACCGACTGGATGCAGCGCCCATTAAGCGACAAGCAAATTGAATACGCCGGCGGCGATGTGTACCACCTGTGCAAGGTTTACCCGATGATGGCGCATCAGCTGCATACACTGCAACGCGAAGACTGGCTGGCTGATGATTTCCGTGCCCTGGCCAATCCGCAAAATTATATACCGCACCCGCCCGACATGTGGCGCAAGATCAAGGCGAACCAGAAGTTGCGCGGTATTGAACTTGCCATACTTCAGGCCCTTGCCGCCTGGCGCGAAATCACCGCGCAACAACGCAACAAACCGCGCAAACGCATTATCAATGACGATGCGCTGATTGATATCGCGCGCCAGAAGCCAACCAGTCCCGCACAAATATTTTCCCTGCGTTCCATGCAAGGCGCACGCTTGACGCAGGATGATGCCAGCACATTAATACAATGCATTGAGCAAGCCGGACAACTGCCACAGGATCAATGGCCAAAACAGCCAAAATTCCGCAAACTCGGTGAAGACGAAGACGCCCTGGCTGATGCACTCACCGCCCTGCTCAAGCAACAGGCCGCCCTGCATAAAATCAATCCCGCCAGCATTGCATCACGCAAGCAGCTGGAAGCGCTGGTTAC
Source organism: Pseudomonadota bacterium (assembly GCA_030836935.1). Classification (GTDB taxonomy): domain Bacteria; phylum Pseudomonadota; class Gammaproteobacteria; order SZUA-229; family SZUA-229; genus JACPVK01. The sequence continues at coordinate 2,438 of JAUPMA010000280.1, forward strand.
CGGCGAACGTGACATACCGTTATTACAGGGCTGGCGCATACGGCACGGTGGTCAGATATTACTGGACTTTCTCGACGGCAAAACAACACTCGCTGTACGCAACGACAAACTTGTTAATGAGTAGCAAGTATCAAGATACAAGTTGCAAGGTGATTCGCCTAGAATTTTCGGCACTGCGTACAAAAAACTGCCCTTTAAACTTTCCACTTTAAACTTTAACCTTCTCCCTATGACACAAACCAGCAGTATTCAAAACTTTTTGCAGCAAACCGGTTCCGGTTTTCAGGTATTTGATCTCGGCCGGCGCATTCAGCCGGTGCCGGAAAATATTTTTACTGATTTTGAAACCGGAAAAATACCCTGGCCCTGGCCGTTACAACAGCAGGCCTGGCTGGGCATGATGCTGCAACAGCAAAACAATGACGAACTGGTGATCTGGTTTGTGCGCCTGCCGCTGGACAATCGCGGTTATCTCGACAGCAAAATTCGCCATGATTTTCTGCAACGCCTGCAAACCACCGAATCGCAGGATAACAAAACCGGAAATCCTTACGGCTTCAAACCCAAACCGGAACAGATGGCCGTGTTTCATGCCAGGGCTGCTGCGCAATTCAATCAGCCACCATCACGTTTTTATACTCACGCCCGCGACTATTTCGCGGGTATCTCCGGTTATGATCAATGGGCATTCGTCGGTTTTCAGGGAATTGCCGATATGGCAGCGCGATTGCAACAGGACAACAACGAACAATTACTCGCTTCGGCTTTACCCAACCTGCCGGCACAACCATTCGAAGCCTTGTGCCAATGTCTTGAACACGAACAGATTGGTGACACACTCGCCACAGCATTGATGCAAAAACTGGAACAACTGCTGGCACAAAATGAAACTGATGCCAGCCTGATTTCGTATTGCCTGCGCGCATTGAGTGGATCGAACCAGTTGCAACAAGCCGTGCAAACTGTTCTTGCGCACCGCAGTGCCACCCATGCTGATGTATTGGCCGCCATTGCCGGCCGCGGCTGGATCGCATTAAGTGACGAAAAACAGATGCTGGTTTATCTGGAAAATCTGGCGCAATGCGTGCAGGGACAGGATTTTTTCACAGCTGTCATTGCTGATCTGGTCAACATTCCCGGGATGCAGCAACCAATACATCAATCCATGCGGAATCCGCAACGCTCGGCAGCACTGGCGCGCGCAATCGGCGGCATGTTCAAACAGTTTTCTTCGTGAAGGAGATATTCCGGGTTATCCGGATTCAGATCTTCAGCAACCGCATCACTTCAACCACTTCATCATGCGCCTCATGCAAAACCTGCTTTACAAACTCCATATCCAGTTTGCCCTTGAATAATTTCTGGAATGCAGGCACTTCTTCAATCTTCGGCAGGTTTTGCAATTGATGCCGCTGCAACATGCTGTAAATTTGCGCAATCACCACCATGTCGCAGATATCAAGTTTATTACCTGAATCGCGATGCCAGTTTTCAGCTTCTTCGACCACTGTTACCAGATCAGGCGGCAATTCCCAGTGACGTATTACCATGCTGCCAACCACGCCGCGCAATTTGTTTATGATACTTTCAAGTTCCCCCGGATTTCCCACCACCAGGCCAGTGCTGTCAATGTAGGCCAGAATCGGGATCACACCGATGTCATGCACCAGTCCGGCCAGCAGCAAATGATCGGACTGCGCATGATTTGCCTTGCACCCCAGTGCATAACAGATTGCCGCCACTTCAACACTGTGTTCATAAAGCTCATGCATGCGTTCAACCAGCAGGCTGTTTTCGGTTTTGAACACCTGTTTCATTGACAGGCCAATTACCAGATTGCGCGTTGCCACCAGACCCAGCCGCATGATGGCATCGCGAATGCTGTGTACCGGTGTCAGCCCGCGATGCAACGGGCTGTTGGCTACCTGAATCAGTCTGGCGGCCATGGCCGGATCTGCTTCGACAATGCGGGCGATATCGGAAATGGAAACATCCGGATTGGAAGCGGCATTTTTTACCTTGACGGCAATATCGGGCAGGCTGGGCAGTTGCAGATCACCTGCGTTAAACGCATGCATAATGGCATTAAACAAATGGCTTTCTCCATCGTCGGTTTCTATGGCCGTCAATTCTGCTCCGCTAATCAGTTCATAATCGAGCAGCGTGTTATATAACTGGCGATCAAAGCGGATCATCTTGCAGCGCGATTGCGCC
>JAUPMA010000002.1 GCA_030836935.1 Pseudomonadota bacterium
TTGTGCCGGTTAAAAAGTTTGTTGTTTATCCGGGGGATGAGCGTTATCGAATCGAGCAGGATGTAGAAGTGATTTCTCTTGTGGCGTTGGCGGCAGAATTGAATACTGTGTGATGGAAATGAGAGGTTGGAGTAATTGCGTGGATGATGATGCCAGTACCCATGTCATTCAGTTGAGCAATTGTGGCGACGCAGGGTGCGCCGGGCGTATTAATCCCAGGGTGGTGCGCACAGCGCACCCTACACCAAAAACAAACATCTCACACAAAATAATCTTGGCTGACGCTATAACATCAACTACGTTATGCGGATGCAAGTATCTACCCTGCCATGTAGAATACGGCCTTTCCGGTCAGCCAGGGTTGCACTTCCATGAGTCTTGAAGAGACTGCCAAGCCTTCGAATTTCATTCGGCACATCATTGATGCCGATCTTGCTGCGGGCAAAAACAAGGGTAAGGTCGCAACACGTTTTCCGCCTGAGCCTAACGGTTATCTGCATATTGGCCATGCCAAATCCATCGTGCTGAATTTTGGTATTGCGCAGGATTATAGCGGCACATGTAATCTCCGCTTCGATGATACCAATCCCCATAAAGAGAATATCGATTTCGTCAATGCCATCCAGAAAGATGTGCAATGGCTGGGATATAAATGGAGCAATCTCTATTACGCCTCGGATTATTTCGAGCAGCTTTATACATTTGGTGTTGAGCTGATTGAGAAAGGCAAGGCGTATGTCTGTGATTTAAATGCAGACCAGATTCGTGAATATCGCGGTACCTTGACTGAGCCCGGCAAGAACAGTCCTTTTCGTGATCGATCAATTGCAGAAAATCTGGATTTGTTTGCCCGCATGCGTGCTGGCGAATTCAGGGATGGCGAGCGCGTGCTGCGTGCCAAAATTGATATGGCTTCCTCCAATATCAATTTGCGTGATCCCACTTTATATCGTATTCGTCATGGCGTGATTCATCACCAGACCGGCGAAGCCTGGTGTATTTATCCAATGTACGATTACGCGCATCCGGTGTCCGACGCCATCGAAGGTATTACGCATTCGATTTGCACGCTGGAGTTCGAAGATCATCGTCCGTTTTATGACTGGGTGCTGGACAACATCACTATTGATTGCCATCCGCAGCAAATCGAATTTTCGCGATTGAATTTGCAATACACCGTGGTGAGCAAACGCAAACTCACCGAGCTGGTTGACCAGGGCCATGTGGCGGGCTGGGATGATCCGCGCATGCCGACGCTTGCCGGCCTGCGCCGTCGTGGCTATACGCCGGAAGCCATTCGGGTTTTTTGCGAGCGTATTGGTGTTACCAAGTCAGATAATTCCGTTGAAATGGGCATGCTGGAAAGTGCCATTCGCGATGATCTGAATGCGCGTGCGCCGCGTCGCATGGCAGTGCTGCATCCGCTGAAAGTGGTGATTACCAATTATCCGGAAGCTAAAGTCGAGCAGCTTGAAGCCGCCAATCATCCGCAGGATGAAAGCATGGGCAAGCGCACCATGGCTTTTTGTCGCGAGCTGTATATTGAACGTGCGGATTTTGAAGAAGTGCCGCCGAAAAAATTCAAGCGTTTGATTCCGGGTGGCGAAGTGCGCTTGCGCAATTCCTATGTGATTCGCTGTGATGAAATCATTAAAAACAATCAGGGTGAAATTATCGAATTGCGTTGCAGTTACGATACCAAAACATTAAATGTGAATCCCGAAGGCCGAAAAGTGCAGGGTGTGATTCACTGGGTGTCAGCGCGTCATGCCATGGCGGCCGAAGTGCGTTTGTATGATCGTTTGTTTACCCATGCAACGCCGGATGATGGCAAGGATGGTGTGGATTACAAACAGCGTTTGAATCCGGATTCATTGCGGGTGTTATCAAATTGTTTTGTCGAATCATCACTGGCCACGGCGCAACCGGGCGAGCGTTTCCAGTTTGAGCGCGAAGGTTATTTCTGTCGTGATATCAATGATTCAGCCGGCAAGCCGGTGTTCAACATGACGGTTGGCCTGAAAGATTCCTGGGTTAAGGAACAACAGAAATAAGTCAGTAAAAATTGCAGGGCAAAATGCTTTGCCCCGCAATTTCTCTGGCGCTATTTTGCCTTGCTGCGTTTACGGCCAATACCAATCAACCCGGCCAGACCGCTGCCAAACAGCCAGGCGGCTGCCGGCAGGGGGACGGCGGCCGGTGGTGTGAATGATCCGGCTGCGCCGGGTGTGCCAATATCTCCCAGGCCATACGTGAAACCCGAATCTGTCAGGCTGTAACTGGCATCTGTCATCGGCGTGGCGGTTAATTCCATACTGCGTCCGGCAGCTGAAAAACCGGCGGATGAATAATCCAGCCGCAACAATTCGGTTGTATTGAATGACAAAACGATTTGATCTGTGCCGTTATTCAAACTGAAATTGCTGTACACGTAATCGGCTGTAAAACCGCCATTGATTGCGCTGTTGCCGCTGCGGGCCAGGACAAAATAATCGCCGGCGGCGATGGTTGCAGTGCCGATGCTGAAGTTGTTGCTGCCATTGTCTGACA
>JAUPMA010000281.1 GCA_030836935.1 Pseudomonadota bacterium
TCAGGCATTACAAAAGAAATATCCACAAATCCAGAGTCCGCGCAAGGACGATATTTGCTACGCCACCCAGAACCGGCAGGATGCGGTCAAGAAACTTGCAGAAACTTGTGATCTGATACTGGTTGTTGGCTCCAGAAACAGCTCCAACTCCAATCGCCTGCGGGAGCTGGCCGTTAAACATGGTATTGACAGTTATTTGATTGACAGCGCTGAACACATCAATAAAAACTGGTTTGCAAACAAGCACACCATTGGTGTAACCGCGGGCGCCTCGGCGCCGGAAGTTCTTGTAAAAGAAGTGATTGCCTATCTGAAAAAAGAATTTGCAGCCACCTTCAGTGAAGACAGCAGTTCAAAAGAGAATGTCGTGTTTCAGTTACCCAGGGAATTGCGCCTGGGCTAATCAGACAAAAAAATGCCGCCATGAAAGGCGGCATTTATATTTGTGCAAACCGGCAACTACCAGCAGGTCGCCGGAGTTTTCTGCCCGGCTGATGTCAGCGTGATAAGACTGCCTGCTGCCGTACCGTCGCAGCCTGTATCATTTAACTGCGGACTGCCTGCAGAAGGTGTAGCCGTCAATGTGTACGTACTGGCATTACCCACCGTAATCGCCAATGCATACCAGCCATTTTCTGTTCCAGTACCGCCAACATTGGCTTCCTGTCCAGGTGCCGCGTATGTATTATTCTGCAAATAAAACTTTTCCTGTGCATCTGCCATGCGCAACAACGCCACATGAGCATCTTCCCGCCGGCTTTCCAGCATCTGCCGCTGGTAGGACGGATAACCAATTGCAGCGAGAATGCCGATGATGGCCACTACGATCATCAATTCAATCAGGGTAAACCCCTTGTATTTATGCAACATGGCAAAACCTCAATCAAATTATTCTTAATCAGAGCTTCAGCGTAACCGCATGAAGCAGGTTATCAATGGTGATTGCAATATCCCCTGCCATGCTTCTGGCAGAGGACAATGCATCACATCATCCGGAAGTGTTACCTGTCACTCCAGTACAGTTTCGGTAATATATTTTCATCAATCGATTCACATTCTGTACCCACACAACCAACCTGTTTACCGCCCTGGTTATTGGTTTGGTCTTCCGGCGTAATGATACGAAGCTCACTTGGTATACCCGGACTTGTCAAATCAATAATATCATTCGCGGTTACACCACAGGCTGCAATCGAAATTTTATACAGCCTGCCCGAACCTTCGCTCGGAGCGCAACTTGCCACATTGGTTGAATCATAAGGTATGTAGGTCGATGCATAAACCTTAGATCCAAAAATCACTGTATTGGCCAGAGATTTTTCACCCATTCCCTGCAACTTCGCATAAAGCCCACTGGTAGTACAAACCTGTTTTTCTGTATCTGTAGTAGCAAGACTGTTGCTGCCGTCAAACAGGTCTGACTCCTCGGTTAATGAATAATTACCGGGTGAATTATTATCCATCAGAATGTAGATGCGATCTGCATTCGAGGTTACCAAAGGATGCTCACGATAACCCGTACCCAGTGTTACAACACGATGAAATGCACCATCCGACATTTTTACATTAGCCACTGAAGGCGGATAGTAAATGCGGCGATTATCCGGCTCACTGCCATCCTGGGAAAATTCGCCAATCCGTCCACCGGTAATCAGACCCGGCAAACTGGTGCCTGCACCGCCTTTCGCAATATCGAAGCGGAATAACTGCCCACCCATATCTCCAACATACAGCGCATCCACATAATTATCACCATCTGTATCAGCTGTTGCCACAGTGGACGGAATGCTGTATTTCATCTGAGGCAGATTAAGATCTGAATCGGACTTGCTTGCCCACCACAAACGTTCTCCTGTTTTGGCATCCACTATATATACAGCCCTGCCGATATCATCATCCGCACGGGTTGCATTGGCATCCTGTCCGGTATCGTATCCTCCCGCAAAGATCAGCACCTGTTTTTCCACATTGTTGTATTTCACCTTGCGCAATTTTGGTTGCGACCAGGTTTGCCCAAGCTCGGTAAAATTGCCACTGCCACCCTTGATTATCCAAAGAATTTTTGGATTATTACGATCTGTAACATCCAGTGCGTAATAATTATTGCCGCCACGACGCATGCCAAAATAAATATATGCATGATCACCGCTTTCAATGATGCCATCCTTGTCCTGGTCATTAACCCAGGCCGTCACCGAACCATCAAGCCCATACACCTTGGTCGCATTACCGTTGGCATCATAATGCGCCTTCAGATTACCCAATAATTCGTTGGGTACAAAGGCAAACATCTCTGTGCCACCGGCTGAACCATCGGTATTTGTCAATGTACTGACAGCATGCAGATAACCATCATTTGTCGGCACAAAGGCGGTTACATCCGGCGCCTCTTCAGTACCGCCATACTGTATTAACGCCGCTTCACCATGTAATGGATCACCCATTATCAGACGTGCTTCGGTTACATTGCCATCAACATCATCATCCTTGGCATCCAGTCCACGCGCCCATTTCAGGATATTCTCGCGCTCTGTTGTTGATGCGGCGCCCAGAATAGCTGTCGTGATGCTCGCCGTAGTTTCATGCAGAAGA
>JAUPMA010000282.1 GCA_030836935.1 Pseudomonadota bacterium
ATTCCAGGACAGGTCAAGCATCACCACCGATATGCATCCGGCAATAAAATGCATCAGCGCATGCAAGCGGATGAAGCGCCATACCAGCAATGCAACAACAGAAAGCGTAATCAGCGCAAGCAGCAACAGGCGCACCTGTATGCACAGCACACAAGGCCACTCATTCAGTATGTGCTGAAAATACAGGGCGACACCTTCCAGCAGAAGGCTCAGCACCAGCAACAGAACCCAGTAGAGCTGGCTGCGGCCAATTGAAACCAATTTATTGAACATGAGAATAATTACGCCCTGCCCTTGCCCAGGCCTGTCAGCGGCGCACAAACATAATGCCCCTGCACACGGTCAACACCGCAAACTTTCAGCAAACGGAGAATTTCCGGACTTTCAACATATTCGGCCACAGTATAACGACCGAGAGAATGCGCCACATCATTCATCGCCGTAACAATCGCGCGATCAATGGAGCCGCGCGACATACCCTTGACAAACTGTCCATCAATTTTCACAAAATCGGCAGGCAAGCATTTAAGTTGCGAAAATGAACAAAAACCCGATCCAAAATCATCCAGCGAAAACCGGCAGCCCAGACATTTCATTTCTTCTATAAACTGGCTTGCTGATTCAAAATTGGCAATCGCGCAGGTTTCGGTTACCTCAAAAACAAGTGATTGCGGATTGGTTCCATGTTTTTCCAGCAGGGATTTGATTTTTGGCAGGCTATCGTCCGCATTGATGGTATGACCTGACAAATTTATCGAGAATGACACATGAGGATGTTCTTTCTGGACATCCTTCAGGGCAGACAGGGCTTCATTCAATACCCATATATCCACATCACACATCAGGTTAAAACGTTCCGCAACAGGAATAAATGCATCCGGATAATACAGCTCGCCATTTTCACCTGCCATGCGCAGCAACAGTTCGTAATGCAGAGGGTTCTCGGCAACACTGGCATGTCTTTTCCATAATGCGCCATCTTCTGCTGGCAGATTATTAAGATCGATATAGCTCATATCGAGTATCGGCTGATAGTGCAGCACAAAGCGGTTATGACGAATTGCCTCGCGCAGGCGATTCGTCCATCCCAGTTCCGATCCCATAATATTTTTTTCGTCATTCGCCTGCTCGTATATATGCACGCGATTCCGGCCACCCCGTTTGGCAACATGACAGGCAATATCCGCATTGGCAAGGATGTCTCCGGAACTCATGCCCTCGATATCCATCAGCGCCACACCAAAGCTTCCGTGTACTGCATGATTTTTTCCATCATAATGAAAATTGCAGCCATCCAGTGCATTGCGCATTTCTTCTGCAATATCGAGCGCCATTCCGGTATTTACATTACGCAATATCATGGCAAATTCATCACCGCCAAGTCGCGCCAGCGTATCTTCCTTGCGCAATTTGCTGATGAGTACGCGGGAAATTTCAACCAGCAACTTGTCACCGGCATCATGACCCGCCGTATCATTGATGTATTTGAAACGATCCAGATCCAGATACACCAATGCACTCAGGGAACTTTCACGGCGTATGCGCTGCACTTCTTCTTCCAGCTGATCTTCAAAATAACGCCGATTGCACAGCTGGGTAAGATGATCGTGCGTGGCCTGTCAGTGCAATTTTTCTTCCAGCAACTTGCGTTCGGGAATATCACGAAATGCAACTACTGACCCATGCTGCTTGCCATAAATATTCAGCGGGTAAACCGTGCATTCCACCGGCACCGACTGGCTAACCTGGTGACGAAAGGATGTTTCCCAGCAACGCAGTTCAACACTCTTGCCGTAAGCGCGATACAGCCGGTCATGTTTAAGGTTTTCTTCATGCTGGTGGAAATGGAATATTTCCCTGGCTGACTTGCCAATCAGGGAAGCCGGGGCGGTTGCACCAACAATACTCAGTGCCGCCGGATTTACAAACGTAATCAAACCATCATTATCCACGCCATAAACGCCTTCACCGACCGACTCGAGAATTCCAGCCAGCCTTTCGCGCTCGGTTTCAATGGATCTCTGCACTTCAATAAAACGGCTCATTGAAGCGATACGCGCCAGAAACAATTCTTCCGCTTCATTCTTGAACATGCATTCCACTGCGCCGGCCTGCAAACAATCCTTGATGACTTCATCAAGGTAAGTGCCGGTAATCACCGCCGCACGAATATGGGATGTACGAGGATCATCACGCAATTTCTGGCACAGTACATAACCGTTTTCCTCGGGCATGAAGTAGTCAATAATGGCGAGGTCAAACGCCCCCTTTACCGCCTTGTCGAATGCCGACTGCACAGAATCGGCTGTTTCTGCAACATAGCCGTTACGCGCCAGCAAACGCTGGTAGTAATGACGAATACTGACTGAATCATCAACAAACAAAATGCGGACGGGATTGACGCTGTTACTGACCGGCTTGATCTTTTCGCGGCTGCGATCTGATCCCAGCAATTTTTGCAGTGTCGCCACCGATTCCTGGTAATTTTCCCAGGGCACCAGTGCCGTATACCGGCGCTTGCTCATCCAGTTAAGTATTTCAAGGCTGGCGTCGTTTGATAACAGCAGCACCGGTGTTTCGCTGAACGCAGCGTCTTCCAGCAGGCTGGTAAGTTTTTTCAACTGCTGGTGCTTTTCAAAATTGGGCCAGCCGATAATTACGGCGTGATAACTGCCTGCGGATTTTTTCAGCGTATCCTGCGCCGCCGCAAACGTATCCAGCGACATCAGCTCATACCCCTGCTTTTGCATACCCTTGGCCAGTATGTAACGCAGGGTGGCTGATTCCTCGACCAGAAGAATGCGCGGTTTGTTTTTGGGTGATGCCATGATTGCCTATACCTTCCTGGGACCTGCTTGCCGGGATGAAAATAAACAGCCGATGCACTGATTTCTGCGCCTGCCAGATATATAGCCTGCGGCGGACTGAATAGCCATGCATCAACAGGCGGGCGCAAACCAAA